>SXIK01000131.1 GCA_005772855.1 Planctomycetia bacterium
CTCGTGGTCGGCGTGGAGGATGAGAGCGACATCCACGGCATTCTCCTCGATCGGGTCGGGCTTGCGGCCATTGAGAAGGAGGAAGAAGTTGCTGGCGAAATTCAGCTCGGGCACAGCCTCGACGGGCTCCTTGCCGGTTCGGATTCGATGGTAGGCGCAGGTCACGGCGCTCAGGAGTGACGTGATTCGAGCGGCCTTGCGGCGGTTCGCACCGGGTGAATTATCGTCTCGATCAGGGTCGTAGATACCAAGCGTTGGCATCACCATCTGCAAGACGCGCATCGGGTCCGCGTCCCGAGGAATCTCGCGAAGGATTCTTAGCACTCCCGGCGGGATCTTGAATTCCTGACCGAGTGATCGCTTGAGCTCGCCGAGCACGGTGCGTGTGGGCAGGACGCCATTCCAGAGGAGGCAGATAATCTCCTCGAAGGTGCCCTGTTCACACAATTCATCGATGTTGATCCCGCGGTAGGTGAGGGTGGCTCCAATAATGGATGAAATCGACGACCGGTGGGAAACAACCCCGGCCAGCCCCGAATGAACGACCTCATCCATCGTGAATCTCCTTCCAGGCTCTATTTCGCTGGCTCCGTCAGGTCGGCAGCGAATTACCAAATTGCAGGTGAATCGAACAGGCAAAACGTGAATTGTATACGGACAGTATCAGGTGATTCAAGGCGTGCGGGTGGCAGACGGGCGTGTCAGGTTTTCTCAGCCACCATCCGTGTGTTGACCGGGGATTACACGCCCATCATTTCCACGCAACGGCTCGAACCATTCGCCTCGGAGCCAGTCTGCGAGCTGTCCGATCGATGTCTCGTCCAGAATACCCTGGGTCCGGAAGCGTGGCATGCGGTCGTTATCCTCGTTGTAAAAGCGTTCGTGGGAGGGATCGGAAATAATGCCCTCGATCCATTCCTTCGAGCCGTAGCCGGTGAGGTCGGGCGCCCTGCCAAGTTTGCCTTTCTCGCCGAACTTGTGGCAGCGGGTGCAATTGAGGCCCTTCTCCTCGCCTTTCCTGGCGGTGAGGTAGAGCCGGCCGTCCTCGATTTCCTGTGCATCCTGTCTGTCCAGCTCTGCCTGCGCCTTGAGCCGGGCCTCCGCCGAGAGAGCCTTCACTGCCTTCGCAAGCTTCACTTTCTCCTCGTCGCTATAGGCTGCGATGGTCTTCTTGACGAAGTCCGTCATGTCGCCTTCCTTGAAGGCCGTCGCACCAAAGAATTTCTCGTGGTCAATCCATTCGGGCCGCAGAAATTCGGTGAGCCACCTGCGCGTGCCGAAGTCTTTCAAATCGGATCCGGATGGCTTCTCCCTGGGCACCTTGCCCGTGCCATCGTGGCCGTCGAAGCGGTGGCAGCTTGAGCAGTACTTTGCGAACAGTTTCGGGCCCTGGGTGTAGGCATCATCTCGCAGCAGTGGACCCGCGCCTCCGGGTGGGATGCCGAGCGTTGAGGCCAGGACATGCACACGCTCGGCATCCCGCTCTGCGGCCCTGAGAGCGAGGAGATACTCCTCGTTTTGCCTGTCGTGCTGGAGCGCAATCCATGTCAGCACACCCGAGCCAATCAGGAGTGCGACGATGACGAACCTGTTGAACGCATGGCCGATCCTGGCCTGGCCGACGAGAGGCATGAGAGCGAGGACGGCGAAGACAATGCCTGGGATGTAAATCGCTCCCCAGATCGTGCTTTCGCCCGGGAAGAACTTGAGCAGTTGGTAGAGAAAGAGGAAGTACCACTCGGGCCGAGCGGCCGAGTACGGCTCGCTCGGGTTGGCAGGGGCCATGAGTGGCGCCGGGTGCCAGAAGCTAAAGAAGAGAACTGTGGCCAAAACGGCGAGGCAGGCGACGGCATCCTTGAGCACCTGCTCGGACCAGAAATAGGTATCCATGCGGCCCTCTGCCTTCTTTGCGTGGATTCCATGACGCCGGAAAAGATAAACGTGAAGGGCCGTCACCATGATGAAGAGGCCCGGCAGGAGACCTGCGTGGAGCGCGAAGAATCTCGTGAGCGTCAGATGTCCGTAATCCGAGCCGCCAATCGCCACTCTTCTCAAGGCCTCTCCCGCGCCCGGGGTGAGAGATGCCAGATTCGTCGCGACCTTCGTTGCCCAGTAACCCTTCTGGTCCCAGGGCAGTAGGTAGCCGGTGAGTCCAAGTCCAAAGACGATGAGGAGCAGAAGCAGCCCGACCCAAAAATTGAACTCGCGAGGCGCCCGGTAGGCCCCATCGAGAACGACTTGGAGGACGTGAAGGGCCAGGAGGATGATCATCGCCTGCGCCGTGTAGTGGTGGATTCCTCGCAGGAGCCAACCACCGCCGACCTGGTACTGGATGTAGTAAACGCTCTCCCAGGCCGTCTGGGCGCTGGGGCTGTAGTACATCCAGAGAAAGAGTCCCGTCACGAGTTGCGTCATGAACGAGAAGACGAGCGTGCTTCCCCAGACGTAGCGCCAGCGGGCGCCTCCCGGGATGTGCTCGTAAAGCACGCCTTTGATGATGGACCTGAACCCGGTACGGTGGTCGACGGTGTCGAGGATGCTTCTGAAAAAGGGCATTCGGTATTGCCAGAAAGGAGTGGATTACTGATTCATTTGCGGGCTAACGGACCATTGGGAAGTGAACCAGGAAGAGCGCTTGACATACTTGGATTCTTGCTAGGGAAGAAAAGTAAGATGGGCCAGGGCGGGCATGGCAGTGTTGCAGACCCCGCTACAAAATTGGCTTGGGCTCCTTGACTCCGGGCTCGAAGTTCATGAACTGCACGAGCACCTTGCCATCCTCGATCCTTGTCTCGAGTCGATCGAGGCCTCGTGGGCTGGGGCTCTGGGGATTGCGGATCGAGCCGTCCGTCTGAAAATCGCTGTCATGACAAGGGCAGTGAAACGTTCCGTCGCCCCGGGCGTTTACAAAGCAGCCCAGGTGGGGGCAGGTGGGATGGATCGCCTCAACCTTTTCCGGATTTTCCTTTGTGCGGCGGAGGTAGATGGCTCCAATGGGGATCTTCGGATAGCGGGTCCACGCATCTGTAAGCGTGCTCACCACCCGGAACAGGTGGGGGAGCCCGTCCGGCGGGAGAGCCTCGAGTGAAGTCACGGGCAAGAATGGTGTGGCGCCAACGCTTTTCTTCCTCAGAGGGTCGAGCGCGACATAGCTACCCACAACGAGCGGCCCAACGCTCACAGCCGTGCCGAGCGATACGGCCATGACCTTCGTAAGGAACTCGCGTCGCGGAGCCTCGCCTGGACCCTGCTCCGGCGAAATACTTGTCTCAGTTGAAGGATTCGAGGTTTCCATGGTTCCTCCCTGGTTCTGGGCCGAGAGCATATCGCCCCAGGGGCATCCTGGGGAGGAAACTTTTTCGTTCCTCTTGCGCTCTCGCCCGTTGGCTTCCTGTCACAGGTCTCTCTCCCAGCTCCGATTAGCCCTGATTGCAAATTTTCGTCCAGATTTTCCGTGAGCGAATCGTTCCGCATACTGTGCTTCTGACTCCCTTCGTTGCTTCCCTGGACGCGAAGTGTTCGGACCGGGTGGGAGCGTTGGTCAAGCTGTCCCAATCATGGTTGCGCGGAGTCTACCTCACGCCAGAATTTTGTCGACCACTTGCCCGTGAACGTCGGTCAAGCGGAATTCACGGCCCTGGAAGCGATAGGTCAAGCGCTCGTGATCGAATCCGAGGAGATGGAGCATTGTCGCGTGCAAGTCGTGAACATGAACTCGATCGCGGGTGCCGTTGAAGCCGAAGTCGTCTGACTCGCCGAAGGAGATACCCGACTTGAAGCCACCACCGGCGAGCCAGATGGTGAAGCAATTGGGGTGATGGTCACGCCCGTTGTCGCCACCTTGCACCATGGGCGTGCGACCAAACTCACCGCCCCAAACGACGATGGTGTCGTCGAGGAGGCCGCGCTGTTTCAAGTCCCTGACGAGGGCTGCCGAGGCCTTGTCGGTGTCGAGACAGTTCTTCTTGATATTTTCCACCAGGTTCGCGTGCTGATCCCAGGCTTCATGAAAAATTTGCACAAAACGCACGCCGCGTTCCACCAGACGGCGAGCGAGAAGGCAGCTTGCGGCAAACGAAGCCTTGCCGGGCTCCGCGCCGTACATCTCGAGGACGCTCCTCGGCTCGCGTGAGATATCCACCAACTCGGGAGCGCTAGTCTGCATGCGATGCGCCATCTCAAAGGTGCTGAGGCGAGTGGCAATCTCTGGATCGCCCACGATTCCGAGCCTCTTGCGGTTGAGATCGGCAATGGCCTCCAGCGAATCACGCTGGGCCTCGGCATCGAAGCCACGGGGATTCGACAGAAACAATACAGGCTCGCCGGTGTTGAAAAAGGGCACGCCCTGATAGACCGTGGGGAGGAAACCACAGCCCCAGTTGGAAGAGCCCCCCGAGGTGCCATTGGGTCCCGTGTTGAAAACGACGAAGGCCGGCAAGTCGTTGGCTTCGCTGCCGAGGCCATAGGTCACCCACGAGCCCATGCTGGGACGCCCGAACTGCGTCGCGCCGGAATTCATCAAGATCTGTGCCGGCGCGTGGTTGAAGGCATCCGTGTGCATGGCCTTCAGGATCGTGAGGTCATCGGCGACGGTGGCGAGGTGTGGCAAGAGCTCGGAGAGCTCGGCTCCGCTTTGCCCGTGGCGCGCGAACTTGAACTTGCCGCCAAGCAGTGCCGAATTGGGATCGATGAATGCTGCGCGATAGCCCTTGAGCAACTCGGCAGGGGGGAGCTTCCCGTTTCGAAGAACAAGCTCCGGTTTGGAGTCGAAGAGCTCGAGGTGGCTCGGGGCTCCCGCCATGAAAAGGTAAATCACCCGTTTGGCCTTGGGCCTGAAATGCGGCTGCCGCGGCGCCAGAGGATCTGTTACCTGGCCGAGGGCAGGAGGAGCAGCGGTGGCCCCGCCAGCGCGTAGCAGTTGCGTCAGCGCCAGCGTTCCTATCTTTAGACCGCAGTCCTTAAGAAACCAGCGGCGCGTGAGGGTGCCTGGGTCTTGACCACGGTACTGGTGCGATTGACAGTTCACGGCAGATTCATCCCTTGGTGATGGTCTCATCGAGGTTCAAGATGACACGAGCGGCAACGGTGTAGGCTGCCAGATCCACCGGGGTCGCGCCTGGCAGCAGGTCCATGGGGACAAGGTTGCTTCCCGTCCCAAGCTCCGCCGCATTGAGCCAGCCATCGGCGAGGCGATTGCGTTGCTTGCGGACGAGGTCCAGCAGACGCAATGTCTCGAGAGCATCGGGCTCCCGCCCGGTGGCGCAGCGGAAAGCCCATGACAAACGGCTCGCATCGTCAGGGCCGCCCTCCACCAGCATCCTGCGAGCGAGGGCCCTTGCTGACTCAACAAAGACTGTTTCGTTGAGCGTCGCGAGGGCCTGGAGTGGCGTATTCGAACGCGATCGGCGCACGCAAGCAGTGTCACCACTGGGTGCATCGAAGCTGAGGAGCACTGGGTACGGCGTCGAGCGGCGTCGGAAAGTATAGAAGGCTCTGCGATAGCGCTCGGGGCCAGTAGCCTCCTTCCACGGAAACGCGCCAAAGCTCGCGGGTGGCCGAAAAAGGAACTCAGGCGCAGGGGCATACACCGGGGGACCGCCAATGCGCGGCTCAAGCAAGCCGCTGACGGCAAGGGCAAGGTCGCGCACGATTTCGCCCTCGACCCGCAGTCGAGGCCCGCGTGCCAGGAGTCGATTTTGTGGGTCGCGCTCCAGATGCACCGGCTTGAAATGGGAGGACTGGCGATAGGTCGCCGAATGTACGATCAAGCGATGCAGGTGCTTGAGGCTCCAGGCTTGTGGCTTCTTTTCGAGGTTGATCTGTATCTGTGGCTCCATGAGCTCACAGGCCAGCCAGTCGAGAAGCTCCGGGTGGCTCGGCGGGTCTACCTGGAAGCCGAAGTCCTCCGGCGTGCTAACGATTCCGGTACCGAAATAGGACTGCCAGACGCGATTGACGATGACGCGTGCAGTCGTGGGGGCTCTGCGGTCGGTAATCCACCGGGCAAGGCCCAGACGCGTCCGATCCAGCTCCTGCGGCCATGAGTGCAAGAAGCTTGGGACTCCAGGCTCGACGGCCTCCCCTGGCTGCAGCCAATCTCCGCGCTTCAAGAGGCGCGTGGGTCGTCGCTCGGAGCGCCAGCTCAAGACCAGCGTACGCGCCAACGGATCGGGGTGCCGACGCCCAATCTCATCTATATGCTGGTTGAACGAAGCAAACTCAGGGACCGTGGTTCGCCAGTAGCTGAAGAGCGCCGCGCTCCCAGTTACGCTGCGCAGCTCGGGAGCCACCCTCATTGCTTCACGAGCCAGCCGCGGCAAGGGATCGGCAGCCGCACCCGGCTCGGTGGTCACCGACAATCGGAAGCAGCCGATCTCATCCCCCATGGCAAGTTGGAAGGTGAGCTCCGCGCCACCGGCAAAGCCAAAGGGTTCCCTGGCAATGAAAACGGCGTTGTGGTCAGTGTTGCGGCGGCCCGGGCCTGCGTCGATTGTCCAGGAAGTGCGATCATCGCCATCCACCGCCAGCTTCACAGGGCCATGGGAACGACGGCTCTTTTCGTCGCCATCACTTCCGACGGTCTTTAGCGGCTCGGCGAAATCACTGGTCGCATCGGCGAAGGCAACGTCAGACTTCTTGGTGCCGTCTACCACCGAGGCGACTTCCAGACGCAACTCCTTTAGGCCAAAGAGCCCCTGATGTGACCGGCCTGGCCCGTTTAGTGGCAAACTGGCATGGGTGAAGACTTCGAGCCGCACGGCGCGAATCCCCTCAAGGCGTGTCCGCGCCCGAATCCGCCAGGTACCGTTTGTGAAGCGGTGGCCACCAGCGAGGAGCGATCCGTTGGGCTGCAGCTGCAGCTTCGACAGTCCCCCCGGGTCGCCGTGCTCATGAGGCTCGAGAATCGTCCATGCTGGCTGTGCTCGATTCTCCTCCTTTACCCAGCGATCCATTCGTTCCCGCCAGTCCGGGTGGATCCTCCGAATCTCGTCTTCCGCCTCGCGCACGCCGTGCAGCACTGCTTCACGCTCGCGCAACTCCTCGGGGGTGTAGAAGGCCGCCTGGTGCTCGTCGTCATTGTTAATGAAGGCGAATAAGCGGTAGTACTCTTCCTGCGATAGCGGGTCGTACTTGTGGTTGTGGCACTGTGCGCACTGGATCGTCAAGCCGAGGATGCTCTTTCCCAGGCAATCCATGCGATCGAACATGGACTCCATACGGAATTGCTCGGGATCGATTGCGCCTTCCTCATTGATCATCGAATTGCGCAGGAAACCGGTCGCGACCACTTGATCTTGCCGCGCGTTGGGAAGCAAATCGCCGGCGAGCTGCTCAACGAGAAACTGATCATAGGGCAAATCACGATTCAAGGCGTCGATCACCCAGTCGCGCCAGTGCCACATCTCTCTCGCCAGGTCCTTTTCATAGCCATTCGAATCGGCATACCTCGCCGCGTCGAGCCAGTGCCGGCCCCATCGTTCGCCGTGGTGCGGTGAGGCGAGGAGCCGTTCGACTTGCTTGTCGTAGGCGTCGACGCTCGCGTCTTGAATGAAGGCGTCCAGCTCGGCAAGAGTCGGCGGCAAGCCCACCAAATCGAGAGACAAGCGGCGCAAGAGAGTGGCGCGGTCGGCCTCGGACGCGGGCTCGAGACTTTCTTTCTCCAGGCGGGAGTAGATGAATCGATCCATGTCATGACGCAGCCAATCTGCTCGACCTACTTCAGGGGCAGGCGGACGCCTTGGCGCCTCAAAGGCCCAGTGTTGCTTGCTTGGGGGCGGAGCGGCCTGGGCAGGCGTCGCCGCCGAAAGCAAACACGTGAGCGCCAGGCTGGTGGCCAGCCACGCACGCAGGGGCACTGCATACTCCGTGCGGCCAGGATTGGGACATCCTCGCCAACGCCCACCCAGCATCGGCGCCGGAGGGGCCCGGAGCCGGCGGGCACCGCGAGGCGCGAGACGCAGGGATGCCGCAAGGCGGCCGGTGCGGGGCAGGTCTTCCTCACGTGCGAGGAGTACAAAAAAACGGGAGCTTGAATGGGTCATGGCTTCCTTCGCAATCTGGTGCCAGTTCCAGATTCTACGGCAAGAGCCCGGTGTTTGAGGGTGTTTTTATCGCCGCGCCCTGAAGGGACTGTTCCACAAACCCGTCCTTGCGGCCTCATGAAGTCCTCTGGTCAGGTTCATGAAGGTCCAACGTTCCTCATCTGCGGCCATTCCCAGGACCCGGAGGAAAAGATCCTGCTCCGAAGCCTCGCTCGCTGCAGGGTAGAGAAGGATCCGCTCTACCTGGCGCCTACCGCGCGATCACCGGCCGGAACGTCCTCTTGAGGCGACTCTTGAGGTAGCTTGCAGGCAGAATGAGCCCGCGGAAGTTGCGCCACATCCAACCCCTGAAGCCTGCGTTCTCCGAGCTCTGGGACTGGGGGTACCTCGGGATGAGGAAGCCCTCGTGGCTGAGGTTGAACGCGATGGTGATGCGGGAGCTGTCGCCAAGAAACGGCTCGACACGATGCCACAGCATCGAGGAGAAAAGGACCATGAGGCCCGGCTGCGGCATGACCGTGACCTCTCGCTCGAACGGATCTCGGTTTCGCAGGATCTCCTTCGGGACTCCCGAGCGGTCCTCGAACTTGGTGAGGCCGCTCGAGATTGATGACGAGGAATACGACCCCGATGCGTGTCCCTCCCCCGTGTCGACATAGTAGATCCCCGACCAGACGGCGCTCTTTTCGTGGGAGTGGACATGGGAGGCATTCTTGGCTCCGTGTCGGCTCACGTTGGCCCACGCCTGGAGGGACCAGCCCTCGAGATGCTCCGGCTGCGGATTGGGGACTACCCTCGAGACCATCTCGCACACGAGGGCCCGGATGCGCCCCTTGAGTTGTTCGACGCACGCATGCGGCCACGTGCCGAGGGTCTTTGGAGAGTGCCATCCCCCGATATTCGATCCGTGCCAGACGGACTTGCCCCGGTCGGTCTTCATCTTGGCGAGGACGACACCGCGGAGCTCGCGGTTGAGATCATCACTGTCGGACCACAGGTGCTTGAGAAGCGGGGTAGGGAAGAGCTGCCAGAGCTCGGCCTCGGGCAAGGGGGAGCCCAGCGTTTCCAGGGTCCCTGAGATTTCTTCCACGGCCTTCAACATTGGATGTTACCGGAGAAACCCTTCCTGCAGTGCCTCCCATGGACCCGGCGACGAACCAGCCCGCGGAGCACTCATTCAACAATAGCCCGGGCCGAACTGAATTGTCAAACGAGGTCTTTTTCCTGCTGCCGTCGAGTCCTGCACCGCCGCCAGAGGATCTCGGCAATACTTTGGCGCTGTCCAGTACCAGGACGCAACGGGATGGCACCGAGTATTCGCTTGCTTTTGCTTACGCTGCAAGCAAAATGCCGCGGGCCTGCGCCGACTCAAGAGACTTTGGAGACAGAGGGACGGGGCGATCCCCCTCGGAGATCATGACCACAAGGATCGTTCTTGACTGTAGTTTTGAGCGCGTAAACCCTCCGGGTCTCAAAGTGGGAGCGCCGGGGAAAATTTCCCTCCCTTGGACCTGGCGTTGTTCGATAATTTGGCATTCGGGTCGTGCCAGAGGCCCATACGGTCGATGTGTTGCCATCATCGTGGGGGCCCTTCCAGTAGGTTGACGATAGCGGGAGGTGAGACAAGGTTCTCGTAGGCCATGAACAAGGAACCATCCGTAGCTATTATCGGAGCAGGTCCGGCAGGCTTGACCGCCGCGTACCTTCTGTGCAAGAAGGGGGTGACGGTCACGGTGCTTGAGGCGGACTCGACGTACGTTGGGGGGATCTCGAGGACGGCCCGTTACAAGGGCTTTCACTTCGATATTGGAGGACACAGGTTCTTCTCAAAGTCCAAGGAGGTTGAGGATTTCTGGACGGAAATCCTGCCGGACGACATGCTGCAGAGACCGCGGTCGTCGCGGATCTTCTATCGGGGGAAGTTCTTTGCGTACCCGCTCCAGGCCAGGGAGGCTTTGTTCAAGCTTGGAGTGCTCGAGGCGACGCTTTGCGTGCTTTCCTACATGAAAGCGCGGATCTTCCCGGTTCGGAATCCCAGAAGTTTTGAGGACTGGGTGAGCAATCAGTTCGGGAAGCGACTCTTCAACATTTTTTTCAAGACCTACACGGAAAAAGTGTGGGGGATGAGTTGCAAGGAGATTTCCGCCGACTGGGCGGCCCAGCGTATCAAGGGACTGTCCTTGATGTCGGCCATCTTGAATGCAGTGCTTCCGCGCAAGAAGCCGAAGAGCCGTGACCAAGTCATCAAGTCGCTGATCGATTCGTTCCGGTATCCGAGGAAGGGGCCCGGAATGATGTGGGAGGCGTGTGCAGCCAGGGTGAGGCAGATGGGCGGCACGATCGAAATGGGGCAGCGCGTGGTGGGATGCGCGTACGATGCGGCTGCTCGCGTGTGGACGGTGACTCACGAGGATGACCAGCGGAATCAGCGCCATACGGTCGCTCAGCACGTGATTTCCTCTGCTCCCCTCCGCCAACTCGCGGGCGCGATCACTCCAAGGCTCTCCGTCGAGGCGTTGCGAGCGGCCAATGCGCTCAAGTACCGTGATTTTCTGACGGTCATGCTGATTCTCAAGGACAGGAACCTCTTTGATGACAACTGGATCTACATCCACGACCCGAGCGTGAAGGTGGGAAGGGTGCAGAACTTCAAGTCGTGGTCGCCCGAAATGGTGCCGGACCCATCCTTCTGCTGCTATGGGCTCGAATACTTCTGTTTCGAGGGGGATGGGGTGTGGGCTGCGGCCGATTCCGCGCTCATGGAACTGGCGAAGACGGAGCTCGAGAAGATCGGTATCGCCGAGGCTGTTGATGTCCTCGATGGGTGCGTTGTGCGCCAGGCGAAAGCCTATCCCGTCTACGACGATAGCTATGCGGCGAATGTCGCGGTCGTCAGGGCGGAGCTGGACGCGCGTTTCCCCACGATGCACCTCGTGGGCAGGAATGGGATGCACAAGTACAACAACCAGGACCACGCGATGATGACGGCGATGCTTTGCGCGGAGAACATCATCCAGGGAAGGCAGGTCTACGACCTGTGGCAGGTGAATCAGGATGCAGAGTACCACGAAGCGGGATCGGCCGGCGGACAGTCGGGAGCGAGCGGACTACGCGGCGTGCCAGTCCGGGTCGAAAAAGGCGGGGACAGCTGAGGACACAGATGAGGACATGGACCCTTCGGCCACGATCGGCAGAGCCACCTTTCAGGATCCTCGCTTCGCCAGGGGCGCTGTGGCGCGGTGGGCGGAAGGCCTTTCGCGAGCCTCAAGCGACTCGAGGCATCTGACATGTCTGCCGTGAGCCAACACCAGCCACACCCCCTCTCCGTTGGGTTTCTGAAGACCCGATGGGCCTTGCTCGCGGTTCTTGGGACGGCGGTGGTCCTGCGGTTTCTTTTCGCTGGACGGTGGAGCCTCTGGCAGGACGAGGAGTCGAGCATTTTCTTTTCACTCAACCTCGGCGCTCAGTTCCCTCGCCATTTTCCGCTTTTCTTCGCGCTCCTGCGGGGGCTCTTTGAGTGCACCGGCGTCAGTGTCCATGCCGGAAGGCTTCTTGCCGCGAGCCTGGGAGTGATCAGCATCGGCCTTGTGTTCCAGGTCATATCAAGGCTTGTTTCGCGGGAGGTCGGCGTCCTGGCAGCCGTTTTCCTCACCTTGAGCCTCGGCCACTTGTTCTGGTCACAATCGATCCGATACTATATTTTACTCTTCGTCTTCCAGGTGATCAGCGTCTACCTGTTCGTGGACGGATTCGAGAGGGGCCGGCCGCGAGAGTTGGTGCTCGTCAGCGTGTTTCTGCTGCTGGGTGTGCTCAGCCATCTGTCGGGTGCGCTTCTCTTTCCGGTCCTGGTGGGACACCTCGCCCTGTCGATGCTCCTACGAGAAAGGGGAGGTGGCTATGGCCTGAAGGGCTACATGGCGTTTGGAATTCCCTTTGTGGTGGTGTGCGCCATTTTCTGTGGGCAATACTTCAGCTTCCGCGCTTCCCTCTCCTCACTGGTCACCCGGGAGCAAGGCTCGGAGCCCGCTGCGCTCCTCGTTCGCCTCGTGGCTTACTTCGGTGCTCCGGCCTTCGTCTTGAGCCTGCTGGCCCCGTGGGTCGGCAGGGGGATTGTCCCGGGCAGGATTCTGCGATTCTTCACTTGCCTGGCCTTCATTCCGATGCTCGAACTGCTGGTCATAGCGAAGCTGAATATAGTCATCGCGCTGTGGTACCAGGGTTTCATCGCCATCGTTGGTGTAGTAACACTTTCGGCCATCACCCTGTACTCGCTGCGGCAGCGCGGGTGGCTACTGGCGTATCGCGTGGCCTTGTTCGGTTCTGTCCTGGTCTCCTTGCCGTTTCTTTTTGGGTACTACACGAGCATGCATGGAGATCGGCCGAGGTGGGAGGAGGCGGCGCGTTTCGTGCGGGAGGCGTCCGCGGTCGATCCCGGCTCGGGCAGGAGCCCGCTGATTTACTCCACGGTCGCACCCATCGTGGCGTTTTATCTCGGATCGGACCCGTCGGCCACGATGGATCAATCCATTGTCAAGGATCTCCCGCCTCGGCCAAGTGAGAAACCAGTGGAGTCCGAGGAGTGGTTCGTGGTTGAGAATGATGAGATCCCGCAGGCCCATGTGAAGTGGTTTGCGCAGGAGTGTGTTCTTGCAGCCAAGTTCGAGGCGCGGACGGGCCCAAAAGACCGCACAATCTTCGTCTACAGGCATCGACCCGGGACTCCCCGGTGACTCAGGGTCTCAGCTATCCATCTGCGTTCAGTTGCAGTTGGCCTTCGGGCCACTTCTGGAAGGCGCGCTTGATTTGACGGACGGCTTGTTGAAGGCGCTGCGGGTTCTCAATGAGGGCCATGCGCACGTGGCCCTCGCCCTCGGGACCGAAGCCGAGGCCGGGCGATACAGCCACCTCGGCATCCTCCATGAGTCGCCTTGCAAACTCCATCGAGCCCATGGCACGGAAAGGTTCTGGCATTGGCGCCCAGAGGAACATGCCGGCCCGGGGTTTTTCGATTCCGGTCCAGCCAATGCGCTCCAGGCCGGAGATCAGGACATCTCGGCGAGCTTGATACTTGAGCGCCTGCTCCCTTGCGAGCTCGTTGCAGTCGCGCATGCCGATGATTGAGGCTACCTGGATCGCCTGGAAGATCCCGTAGTCGTAGTAGCCCTTCACCCTTCCAAGCCCCGATATGATCTTCGGGTTTCCGGCGCAGTAGCCAATGCGCCAGCCGGCCATGTTGAAGGTCTTTGACATCGTCGTGAATTCGACCCCAATCTCGACTGCGCCGGGCGTGGCGAGAAAGCTCGGGGCCTTGTAGTTATCGAAACAAACCTGGCCGTAGGCGAAGTCGTGCACAACGATCAGCTCATTCCTCTTCGCGATGGCCACGGCTTCCTTGAAGAACTCGGCGTCGACGGTGTGGCTTGAAGGGTTGTGCGGGTAGTTTAGAAAGAGGACCTTTGGCTTTGGATCGAGTGTCTTGACGCCGTCAGAGACACGCCTCAGAAAGTCCTCGTCGTTCGCGACCGGTATGCCAATGTACTTGCCTCCCGCCAGCACGACTGCGTAGGTATGGATGGGGTAGGAGGGAGTGGGTACGAACGCTGTGTCGCCGGGGCCGAGAAGTGCAAGGCAGAGGTGGCTGAAGCCTTCCTTGGAACCGATCGTGGCAATGACCTGGTGCTCGGGGTCCAGCTTTACCCCAAAGTGAAAGTCGTAGTACTTGGCGACCTCGCGACGTAGGTTGTACATGCCTGCCGCCGCGGAGTAGCGGTGGTTCTTGGGGTCGTTCACGACCTCGCAAAGCTTGTCAACAATCGGTTGTGGCGTTGGGTCGGTGGGGTTACCCATGGCCATGTCGATGACGTCGACTCCTTCTCGCCGCTTCTTGTCCTTCAGCTTGTTGATCATGCCGAAGAGGTAGGGTGGAAGTAGCTCCATCCTCGGGCTGAGCTTGATGAAATCGGACGAATTGTCTTGCATTGGCTGGCCTTGTCTCGAGGACGCTCTTCCCACGGAGTGTATCGTGATCCGCAAGTTATAGATATCGGGTTTTCGAGGACAAATGAGAGGATGGAAACACAGCGCATGGATGATCCTGCATCTTGCCCTGATCTATACCTCTCGCGCCCACACGTGAGACATTCCGAATGGGCAGAGGAGGACCATCTCAAGTTTGCTGCTCGTTTCTGCTGGTGGGCGGACACTGCCCCACGTCGGCTCGCTGTCCGAGCGGAGCGAGGGTGGAGCGAGGGTGGAGCGAGGGTGGAGCGAGGGTGGAGCGAGGGCGGAGGCAACAACGACACGCGGCCCCTCCGGTCGCACGCTGCGCGTGCGCCTCCGGGCGAGGCTCTCGGGAGCCGCCAGCTCTCGCTGGTGCCGGCTCCCTCGGGCCGTTTACGGCTTCGCCAACTCGCCGCAAACCCCCTCCTCGGCGCCTGATGGGCGCCGGGTGCCTCTGGCGCGATCAGCCGCAACCTTTCGCAGGCTGCAAAAGGTCTTATCACTGCCCGCGTGCGGTATAGTTTACTATTTACAAGTGCAAGGCTTGATGGCCGCAGCTTTCAGGTCAACCTGCCGCAGCCTGCGCCGGACAAGACTCTCCAATGAATTTACCGGAAATAGAGATCGAGCCCAATGAATCTCTGGACTCTGCTTCAAGCAGGGTTGCGCGCGCTTTTCAAGCCCAGGGGCAACGCCTTTTTGAGTTCGAGCACTTGAATACGGAGCACCCCACAGCCTCGCTCTGCCGGTTTTTTCAGGCTCGGCTCCTCGACAGGGAATGCGTAGTGATCGTGGTCTCGAGGGACTGGAACGATGATCTGGTCATTGCGATCCTCAACGTACTCCTTCACATTCGCACGGATCCCGATCCGCCGGGGCTTCCCCCCTTCTTCCGGTTCTTCACGGCCCACCCCGCGCCGGCTGTTCTCAGAGGGCTTTTTGGGGACTCTTCGGCCTCGGACTTCGAGTGCCGGGCTGCCCTTGTGGCCAAGTTCGGCAGTGAGATTTCCCCGGCCGATGCGCTCCAGCTCGGAGCCGTGGCAATTCACCTTCTCAGGGAGTGTTTCGGGATCCATTCGGACTTTTTTGACTCGGACAGCGATTTGCGAATCGCGCAGGCAGTGGCCGAGTGCTTTGGACCGGACTCGTTCCCGGAAGATGCCTCGCCCCTCAACACTTTGATTACACTTGGATTCCTCTACGGTGAGGTTTTGCGGGCGAGGGCGTCGCGGCCCAGCCGGTGGGCCCAGATCAAGAACCTGGGTCCCTGGCCGGTCTTGATTTTCAACCCCGAGCCCGGTTCCGAAACCAGGCTGACGGCAGCCTCCGATTCACTCGGTGTGCCGCAAGTCGTATTCAAACCGATTCATTCGATCATGAACGTCTACCAGGCGCGCTCGAGGACCCTTCTGCGTGAAGCTCGAGAGTCTCTGGAAGCAACGTGTCGGGAGAAGTTGACTCCGATTGGGTAGGGCACCGGGTCTCACCTGCCTACCCTCTTGACTTGGGCGGACAGCCTCTTGTCTGTCATGGCACGGATCCGGGTTGTGGCCTTCGCGGTGGATCCCTGCCCGCAGATCACTCGACAAACGCCATGCTACCATAGTTTGCCAACTGGAATAACAATCAAAAAAGTCTTTCCTTGACACAAGGCTTTTCTGTCCGGCCTCCCATTTTGCTGCTCGGTTCCCGGGCAATGACAGAAAATACCAACAATTGCAGCTTTATATTCCTTGTTGCTTGGCAGGTATTGAGAGTGCCATTATGCTTACAAATTAATAAACGATCATATCGATCACTCTCTTCCGAGGTTGCATGCGGCTGCTCCCGCCCCTACAAACGGTCATTCCTTCCGTGCGCTTCCGCAGATCCTTGTGGATCGGCGACGTCGACAACGGACTTGTCATGGTGCCGTCCGGAGTTTTTGGAGCCCCTTTCCTGGCCGGCGGCGGCCAGTTGCGGAGCTTGTATGCCCTTCGGTTCCCCGAGCTCCCTGGTGAGCCCGAAGTTTCTGGCGCGCCGCGTTGCCAGCTTGCAGTTGCCTGGCAAGGGACCAAGGAGATGAAGTGAGCGATATCCCGCGGCAAAAACCCAGCAAGGATGCCCCTGCGCAGGCAGGAATCGTGACGATGGCGCACCCCATCGCCCCCCGGGGCACCATGGAATGGCAGCGCTGCTGGCATTTTCTCGGCCTGCACGCCTCGTGCCTGCTGGTCTACTGGGTTGGCTGGAGCTGGGCGGCTCTGGCGACCGCCGCGGCGCTGTACGCGATCCGCATGTTTTTCGTAACTGGCTTCTACCACCGCTATTTTTCACACCGCACGTTCAAGACATCGAGGCCCTTCCAATTCGCGATGGCTTGCGCGGCTGGAACGGCAGCGCAGCGCGGCCCTCTCTGGTGGGCGGCTCACCACCGCCACCACCACCGGCACTCTGATCAGGAGGCGGATCTGCACTCTCCGCGGCAGAAGGGATTTCTCTGGAGCCATTTGTTCTGGTTCATGACGAGAGAGGCTGACGAGGCGCCAGCCCGGTACGTGCGAGACCTCGCCAAGTATCCCGAACTTCGATGGCTTGACCGCAACGACTGGGTGCCTCCCGTTGGCCTTGCTGCCCTGCTCTTCACTGCCGGAACGGCGCTCGAGGCCCTGGCGCCACAGCTCGGCACAAACGGTCTGCAGATTCTTGTGTGGGGATTCTGTGTCTCGACCGTTGCTCTCTATCACGCCACCTACACCATTAATTCGCTGGCGCATACGCTCGGAACTCGAAGATTCAGCACCCGGGACGACAGTCGGAACAACTGGATCCTTGCCCTTCTCACGCTCGGGGAGGGTTGGCATAACAACCATCACTTCTACTCCACATCAACGCGTCAGGGCTTCTACTGGTGGGAAATTGACCTGACATTCTATGGACTCAAGGCTCTCGAACTGACGGGGTTGATCTGGAGTCTGCGGCCAGTGCCTGCCGAGGTCCTGGAGCATGGACGATCCTCCTCAGCCCGGAGAGGGGAGCCATGAGGATCGCCATTGTTGGCTCAGGTATCTCGGGTCTTGTGGCGGCGTACCTGCTCTGCCCGGAGCATGACGTCACCGTGTATGAGGCTGACGGTCGCATCGGCGGCCACACCCACACAGTCCCCGTGAGACGCGCTGACCGCACCGTCCTGGTCGACACAGGCTTCGTCGTTTTCAACGAACAGAATTACCCGAGCTTTGTCCAGCTGCTCCGGCGGCTCGGGGTCGAGTGGCAAGCGACCGATATGAGCTTCAGCGTGCGGGTCGACGGGAGTGGTCTCGAGTGGAACGGAGCCGGGCTGGACACCATCTTTGCTCAGAGGGGTAACCTCCTGCGCTGGTCCTTTCTGCGCATGCTGCGCGATATTGTGCGCTCCCAGCACTTCCGCTTGCTCGAGCGGTAGTTTGCTGCGGCGCAAATGGGCAAGTACCGAGCCGAGGGGGATGCGACGGTGACCACCCCGAGTCTTGACGACCTGAAACTCACCCTGATCGCACCAGCGCTTGATGGAGGCCTCGCTCATTCCCAGGGCGCGCGCGACTTCGCGAGGAGAAAACGTCCTCGGAATGAGCATGGACGCTGAGGACTTCTTTTGCATGGGATGCTCGATTTCTATTCTTGAAAAAGCGTACTGGGGGAGTGCCGAAACCGCCGTGGTCAAATCGTAGGAATTTTAAATTCTTCACACTACATTCATGGGCAATCTCGCCGCACTTCTAACCCATTGCAGGGTTGAGGACAACGAGCTCGCGCCTTTTGCGGCGCCATGAGATCAACAGCTCTTGCCCTCCACCTGGGAGCTTGTTGAAAAAGTCCTCGCGGGCAGCGTTGCCAGGCCGGCGGGTCGGATGCAAGGCGCGAAGGACCACAGCGGTCTCGGAGCAACCGACCGAGTCCAGACGACGCCGCAGACAGCCCGCCGCCTCCCGAAGCCCCGAAAAGCCAGACCGAAATGCTGAGCGGAGCTGCGTCGCTCGAGCTCGGCGTGGGCCCCGCGAATGCTTGCCCAGGCATGCCTCCGGTCTCCCTCCTTCGGGCGCTTGCACTTGGGCCTGGCACTGCTGCGCGGACTTGTTCAACAGGCTGATAGGTGTGAATCTTACCTGGTAACGCAACATTACGTGGATGACAAGGAGCGCCAAGAAATCAACCGGAGGCAAGAGCTGGTGATCGATGCCCGGCGTGGGTGTATTGTGGTCCTCGCTGCGGCGATCCCGTTGTCTCCGACGCCTCCCAGATGCTCACCGTGAACAGGATCCATCGCACGCAACGCGTGGGCAGGATCTCCCAGAAGCTCCTCCTGCGCATCGGGGACGGCTTGCGCCTCGTGCCGTCGCTCTGAGAAGACGCTCTATCCGAACAGCTCCGGAAACAGCCCCCGCGTTGCCTGGAAGCCGCGGTGGATGAGGTCGGTCTCGCTGGCGATGCTGAAGAGTTTTGCGCCGAGCTCGCGGCACTTCCTGGCGTGGGCGGGATCGCGGGAGAGGACGCCCCAGGTCTTGCCGGCGCCACGCACGGCCGCCGCGACGCGCTCGAGGGCGCGCACGCACTTCTCATGGAGCGGCTGACCGGGCACGCCGAGTGTGCAGGCAAGGTCGCTCGGGCCGACGAAGAGCGAGTCGACGCCGCGCACGGCCGCGATCCTCTCCACCTGCTCGACCGCCTCCGGCGTCTCGATCTGGATGATGAGCAGCCGGTCGCGGTTTGCCGCCTCGATGTGCCTGGCCGCCGGCACCGTGCCGTAGCCGGCCTCGTAGTTGCCGAGGAACATGCCGCGCACGCCCCATGGCGGATACTTGGCCCACTGGACGACCTGCTCGACCTGCTCGACCGCGCGCACCTGGGCGACCATCAAGCCGGCGCCGGCCTCCATGGGGCGCATGATCGTGGCGTAGTCCGTGGGCGCGACGCGCGCGAAGACGTCGAGGCCGGCGGCGCGGCCGGCGATGCAGAGGAGCTCGAGCTCCTGGTGGGGGACAGCACAGTGCTCCTGATCGATCCACACGCCCTGGTAGCCGCCCGCGACGGCGGCGATCTCGAGCCACTTGGGCGTCGCCAGGCTGCCGAAGGAGAGGACGCGCACGAGCTCGCCGCGCGAGAGGCGCTCCTTGATCGTCACGCTGGCTCCCTTGCCACTTCCTTCGAGCCGACGACGGTGAAGCTGGCGCTGATTTGCACCGCCACGGATTTGTCATCGACCTGAATCGACGTCTTGCCGTTCAGGTACCAGCCGAAGGAGCCTGTCGAGAACTCCTTGACCTCGGCGGTCATGGGAATGCCGTTGATGTTGATGGTGCGGGGCTTGGCCTTCGCGACGAAATCGGCTCGTGAAATGCGGCACTTGGCGGCCATCGGCGTCTCTCCTTTGGTCGATGCGGTCGATAAGATACTGCGGAGCGGTGAGGGGCGCAAGGCGGGGCGAAGCGCCCTCACCTGCTTCCCGCGTCCATCACCGCCACCGCCGCGATGCTGACGATCTCGTCCACCGAGTCGCCGGCCTGCAGCACGTGTACCGGCGCGCCCATGCCGAGCAGGATCGGGCCGATGACCTGCGCGCCCCCAAGGTGGCGCAGCAGCTTGTAGGCGATGTTGCCCGACTGTAGATCGGGGAATATCAGCACGTTGGCTTCGCGCACCGCGCTGAAGGGGAAACGCTCGTCGATCAGACGCGCGGATACGGCCACGTCGGCCTGCATCTCGCCGTCCACCTGCAGGTCCGGCCGCCGCGCCTTCACCAGCGCGGTTGCCCGCTCGACCTTCTGCGCGTGGGGGTGGCGCGTGCTGCCGAAGTTCGAGAAGCTCAGGAGGGCGACGCGCGGCGTCACCTCGAGCTGGCGAGCGAAGTCGGCCGCCAGGCAGGCGATCTCGGCCAGGTCCTCCGCGCTCGGGTCGATGTTCACTGTCGCATCGCTGAAGAAGTAGACCTTGCCCTGGGCGATGACAATGTAGAGCCCGGCGACGTGCTGAAAGCCGCTGCGTGCGTGGAACACTTGCAGGGCTGGACGGATGACCTCGGGGTACTCCTGTGTCAGGCCGGAGACGAAGGTCTCCGCGTCGCCGCAGGCCACCATCAAGAGACCGAAGCGATTTGGCTCGAGGACCTGCTCGCGGGCGAGCTGCTGCGTGATGCCCCTGCGCTGGCGAAGCTCGAGGAGCCGCGCCGCGTAGCGCTCCCGGCGCGCCGTCTCGGCCGCTGGACAGAGCACACGGGGCGTGTAAAGCAAGCCGAGCTCCCGGATCCGCTCCTGGATTATCTCCGGTCTGCCTAGCAGAAGCGGCTCCCCGATGCCCTCCTCCTCCACCAGGGCGGCAGCGCGCAGGATCTTCGGCTCCTCGCCCTCCGGGAACACGATGCGCTTCGGCGCTCGCTTCGCCTTGTTGATGATGAGGCGGCGGATGCGGCGGCCCTGTCCCTGCCGCGCCGCGAGCTGCTCGCGGTATTCCTGGATGTCGATCATTCGCCGCGCCGCGCCCGACTCCATGGCCGCCTGCGCCACGGCTGGCGCCACGTAGAGGAGGACCCGCTGATCGAGCGGCTTGGGGATGAGGTAGTCCGGGCCGAAGCGCAGCGACTCCACGCCGTAGGCGTTGAGCACGCTGTCGGGCACGTCCTCGTGCGCAAGCGCAGCCAGGGCTCGTGAGGCTGCCACCTTCATGGAGTCGTTGATGGCCCTTGCCCGCACGTCGAGCGCGCCGCGGCAGCTGAAGGGAAAGCCGAGGACGTTGTTGATCTGGTTCGGATAGTCGCTGCGTCCCGTGCCCACGATGGCATCCGGGCGAGCTGCCTTGGCCGCCTCGTACTTGATCTCGGGGTTGGGGTTGGCGAGGGCGAAGATGAGCGGGCGCGCCGCCATGGTCTTCACCATTTCGGGGCTGACGATGTCCGCCGCGGAGAGCCCCAGGAAGACATCGGCGCCGCGCAGCGCCTCGGCCAGCGTGCGCTCGTCCGTGCGCGCCGCGAACCGCTCCTTGTAGGGGTTCATCCCCTCGGCGCGTCCTGCGTGCACCACGCCCTTGGTGTCGACGAGGCGGATGCTTTCCCGCGGCACGCCGAGCTTGACGTAGTACTCCGCGCTGGCGATGGCGCTGGCGCCGGCGCCCGAAACAACCACCTTTAGACTCTCCACCCGCTTGCCCGTCACCTCGAGGGCGCCGAGCAGCGCGGCGCCCGTGATGACCGCGGTGCCGTGCTGATCGTCGTGGAAGACGGGGATGTCGAGGCGCCGCTGCAGTGCCGTCTC
>SXIK01000132.1 GCA_005772855.1 Planctomycetia bacterium
ACGCCATTCAAGAGGCAAGGCCGTCCCCCATTGGAAAGCGCTGAAGGGGCGAACTTGACATAGCCGGTGACGTAAAGATCGAGAAATCCGTCTCGATCAAAGTCGAAGAAAACCGCGCTGGCCGCAAACATTGCCCCTTCAATCCCCATCGCCTCTGCGACCTCTTCGAAGGCGCCGTCGCCCTTGTTTCTGAAGAGCAGGCAACGACCGAAGCAAGAGACGAACAGATCAGCGTCGCCGTCGTTGTCCATGTCCCCCACCGCGACCCCGCTCTGCCATGCCTTCGAGAGAAGGCCAGCCGCTTCGGTGCGGTCCGTGAACTTTCCCGGCGGACCCTGCATGTAAAGTGCAGGCCCCGGGCCCGGTAATATCCGTCCCTGTTCGACAACTCCCGCGTTCGCGACAAAGACATCGAGCAAGCCATCTTGATTCGCGTCGAGAAGTGCACAGCCGGTACCGACATTCTCCAGGATCCAGTGCTTCTGTGTGCCGCCAGAGCGAAGTGGCCGCCTGAGACCCAGCTGCGGAGCGACGTCCACGAAAAGAAGCTTTCTCTCCGTGGAGCCTTTCGTGCAGGAACTGGAGACCAGGAGAATCAAGACTGAGGCACACAACAACTCACGGCTGCGCATCATTCCTTCTTGCGCCTCGAGTGCTTCTCCACGAGCTCCGACAGCTCCTCCATGGCTTCTGCATCGGATGGAACAACCTTCAGGAGTCGCTGATAGTGGATCGCAGCGGCTCCGTAGCGGCCGACTCGGGCATGGAAACGAGCCAGCACCCTGCGGGCCTCCTTCCGGGAAGGTTCCTGCCGGATTGCCCGCCATGCGTACCTCTCCGCCGCTTCAAGATCGCCCGCCTCAAGGCTGGTGATCGCGAGTTCCTCGGCAAGCCCGGAGTTTCGTGGATCCCTGAAGAGGACCTGCGCCATCCTGTCGAGCTTGCGCAGACCTTCAGCTTCGGACCGATGCACCACCTCGAACCGCCGCAACACCTCTCGCGCATCCGCGAGCCTCCCGCACTGCCGCAAGGCCGTGCCAAGGCCGAAGAGAGCTTCCCCATACTTCGGATTCATCTCGGTAGCCTTGGTGAAATGCTCGAGGCTCCCGGCCACTCGTTCCAGCCGCAATAGCGCCCTGGCCTTCAGGAAGTGCGTCTCGGCCGTCTCGAAGCCTGGAGACATCGAATCAAGGAGCTTCAACGAATCCTCCGCTCGATTGAGCTCCAGAAGGGTCCGGACCTTGTAGATCCAGCTGTAGTAATCGGAGGGATCCAACCTCGTGGCGGCCTCAAACCTTGCGAGCGCGCCCACTCGATCCCCCCGGTCAAACAGGATGATGCCGAGGAGGTGCTCGGCCTGCGCCAACGGCCATTGCCTCGCACAGGCCGAGAGCTGCGCTTCGGCGTCACCCAGACGTCCCTCGAAAAAACTTACCGTGGCCGCAAGCTCTCGAGCCGGCTGACGGCCACGCGCCGCAGCGCTGAGATGCTCAAGCGCCCAACGGGCCCGCTCGGCATCCTTCATCTTGAGCGAGGCGCGAGCGAGTCCCAACGCTGCGTTCTCAACCCAGGGCTCACTGGCGCCGCTCTCCGGAGCGTCGAAGAACCTCGAGAACAATGCGGCGGCAGTCTCCGGATCCTCCATCGCCTCCGCTGCGACTCCATAGGAGATCAGCGCGTGCGCCCGAAGGGCAGGCTCAAGGCTTGAAAACCCTTCGCTGGAAACGACGGCGTCGAGAATCCGAGCCGCTCCACGGATGTCGCCAGCTTCGAGCAGAGCCGATGCCCTCTCGACCGCGTCCTCCGCCTGTGAGAGCGCAAACATTGAGCCCACCACCACGGTGAAAACCAACATGGAGCGAAGTATACTGGGCGGCCTATGAAAATACCCTGTATGGCTGGGTGGCTGATGGTGTGGGCCTCCCAGACGCTCATCGCGCAGCTCTCAGTGTCGCCACAGGCCATCGACTTCGGCGAGCGGGGGCACAACGAGACCGCTTCCGATTCGATTCTGATCACGAACTCCGGCACAGTCAGCCTCACAATTAGTGAGGTCAAGGCCAGTTGTGGCTGCCTCCAGGCCGAGCCGCCAAGCCCGAGCAATCTGATCCCTGCAGGAAGCTCCGTGGAAGTCCGTCTCACCATGTCAAGCTTCCGAGCCATGGGCCTCGTTGAGAAGCACCTCGAGATTGCCACGGTCGAGGAAGACGTGCGTCCATTGCGAGTCCCGGTGAGTATGCGGGTTTTTGAGGGGCTTCAGTTGAATCCGCAGGAATTCAAATTCGAGGGCGTCGTGGGTCAGGCTCCCATGACCCACTCGGTCGATCTGACGAGGGCCCAGGTGAAGAAATACTTGGGACCGATCGCGACGACCGGTGGGGTTGTGATGGCGTCTACTCCAGGCTCAGTCCCCTCGCCTTCGGCGCACTTCTCGGTGAAGGTGTCCGATATCCCCAGTGGCAAGCGGCTCGAAGTGACCCTGCTGCCCACGCACCCCGAGGGACGAATCCTGGCAAATTTCTACGCCAGAGTTGACGGCAAACAGCTCCAGGTACCCATTGCGGGCGAGATGTTTCGTGGCATCAAGCTCATGCCGACCGAATTCAACTTCAGCAGAGTTGCCGGGGACAATCCTGGAAGCTTCGTCAAGGAGAGCGTACTTGTTTCGACCGACTCCCGTGCCTTTCGACTCCTCAGCATTGCATCCCGATTCACCCAGAGGCCTTTTGATTCTTGTTCCATTCAGATCGAGGACACGAGCGTGAAGGGAGGCGCTTCAGCCACTCAGCACCTCTTGCGCGCCACAATCCTGGCCGGGGATAAGCCAGGCCTCGGCAGCTTCTCGGGCAGGGTCGTTGTCAAGACAGACCACCCCGAAAAGCCAGAGGTCACGCTCAGTTTTTTTGGTTTTTTCGCCGAGCCCAAGAAGTTAACGAAGGGATAGTTTCCATGTCCAAAAGCCGCACCCTGACAGTTGGAGAGTTGGCGCGGGAGCTTGGAGGCGAGGTACTGGGCAGCCCCGATCGGCCAATCTCGGGCGTCGGTTCACTTGCAAGCGCCGGCCCTCGGGACCTCGTCTTCGTGAGCGAGGCCATGAGCAAGCACATGGCTGAGCTCAGTGCCTCGAGGGCGGGTGCAGTGATTTTACCCACCGGAGTTGAACCTCCTCCCGGCATGTCGGCCATTACTGTCCGTCAACCTCAGCTCTCCATGGCACAGGCGATCGACCTCCTCGTGCCAGAGGAGCGAACGTTTTTGGGGGTGTCTCCGCAGGCTGTCCTGGGTCGGGGCGTCGAGATCGCTGAAGCCGTTGGCATTGGGCCGCTCGTCTATGTGGGCGACGGAGTCCGGATTGGCAAGGGAACAGAGATCCATCCCGGGACAACCATCGGTCGTGGTTCTGTGATCGGGGAGAACTGCACCATCTACTCCGGAGTTCGCATCTACCAGGAAACGACCCTCGGAAACCGCGTCATCATTCACGGTGGAGCTGTGATCGGTGCCGATGGCTTCGGCTTTGTCCAGGAGCAAGTCCAGGGCGCCGACACGTCTCCACGGGAGCCGCTGCGACACCGCAAGATCCGCCAAGTGGGTCGCGTCGAGATCGAAGACGACGTCGAAATTGGAGCCAACACTGCAATCGACCGCGCGGCGCTGGACGTCACCCGCATTGGTCGCGGCACCAAGATCGACAACCTTGTGCAGGTCGCTCACAACTGCCAAGCTGGAAAGCACTGTATTATCGTCGGGCAATCCGGCATTTCCGGGTCCACTGTCCTCGGCGACTACGTCACAATAGCCGGCCAGGCAGGCCTCGCAGGTCACTTGAAAATCGGCTCGAGAGCCATCGTGGGCGCCCAGTCGGGGGTCACGAAGGACCTCCTGGAGGGTCAAATCGTACTGGGATCCCCGGCCATCGATGCTCGCCAGGCAAGGAAGTCGCTGGCTCTCATCGATAGCCTCCCCGACTTCAAGCGTGCCATAGCCTCGCACGAGAAGCGACTCGCCAAGCTTGAGGGAAAATCAGCACCGGGCGAAGGCGACGAGCCGCCGGCGTGACCCAAAGATCCTACCCACCTCGCATCACCGCCGCCCTCTCGTCAACACATCTTCGACGATCAAATCGAGCCTTGGAGCCAGGATGCGCCAGTCGAACTGGCTAGCTGCTTCCTGAATCTCCTCCCGGTGCTCCAGGGGAGGCCTGATGAGCATGTCTCGCAGTCTTTCCTTCAAGCCCCGGGCTCCGTCGCAAAGAAAACGCTCGTGCAGTCGGACAGGCACGATCTCGGGATAACTCAGATCCCTCGGGAGAACAGGCAAGCACCCCATGAACATCGCTTCAACGACCGAGACACCAAAAAACTCGTGGCGTGCCGTGGAAAGAACAAAGTCTGAGCTCCCAAGAGCCTTCAAGTAGGCCGGGTACTCCGCCAGGAACCCGAGGTGGATGAGCCTGTCGCCAAGACGCTCCCGGAGCTGCCCAAAAATTGCGGGTGAGCCCTTGAACGCCTGACCACAAACCAAGGCGTGGAACGGAACGCCATCGTTCTTGAGCGCGCAGAGAATTTCGGCCATGAGCTCGGGCCCCTTGTCGTACTCCCAGCGATGGTTCCACACGACCACGGGTACCGTGTTCTCGCGTCGTTCACCCTGGAGGGCTTCGCGGTGAGGGTCGAAATCGATGCCAATGGGGAAGACTTGTGATCGATCTCGAATGCTCTTGAGGAGGCCCTGCGGGACAAAATCGGGCATTCGGCGCAGGACTCGACCCGCCTCCGCCAGGAACGATTCGCGATGGTAGTGAGAATTGAAGAGCGCCAGGTCCGCCGCCAGAGCAGAGCTCAGGTTGATCCAGCCATAGTGGAAGTCGCCTGGAGCTTCCGCTCCCAGGGGATAGGTGAACTGGTTCTCGTGAAAGTAAAGAAGGGTTGGGGCTTCCCGATACCTGGCCGGCGCAAGCGCGCGCCAGTCGGCAAGGTTCAAAAAATCAGACGCCAGCACCACGTGCGGTGCTTCGTCGGCAAGGGCCTCCATGGCGCGGTCAGCAAAGTAGTACGCCGAGCCTCGCATCCGCCACTTCCACTTGCGGGCCGGAAGGGACCAGATCACGACTCGATGTCGGGAGTGCCTCGCGTAGCCTTCGAGGAAGGTCTTGTGCGAGAGTACAAAGTAAGGCTCAAGAGCGAGGACCTTGAGCACTACCTCGGCTCCAGCTTCACCACGGGGAACGCGGCACTGAATTGGCTGTTGATAGTGACCATTTGAGCCTCATGATGGTGGAATTTCCTGGACCCAGAAAACTCTCAAGACGTGTATTCCTGAAAATATATGAGCGAAAACGAAGACAAGGACAAGGACGACGCAGAGACCATCGATCCAGCCAAGATTCAAAGGCAGCTCCAGGACTTCTTCAAGGACAAGTTTCCAGGCACAGTTCAAACGATCATCACAAACGTTGGCGCAAACGAGGACATTGAAGAGCCTTCAGCGCCCCAGGCTGAAAATCCAAGGAAGTCTCGGGTCTCGGAGGCGCTGGGCTTTGGCCTCACTCCCGCCCAGGTCAAGAGTCACCTCGACCGCTACGTGATTGGCCAGGACGATGCGAAGCGCACGCTCGCGGTGGCCGTCTGCGACCACTACAACCACGTCCGCAGCGCACAGGAGTCGAAGGACAAGGCCGAGACAATTGATTATGTCAAACAAAACGTCATCTTGGTCGGACCGACGGGTGTTGGAAAGACTTACCTGATCCGTACGATCGCGCAGCTCATTGGTGTTCCCTTCGTGAAGGCCGACATCACGAAGTTCTCCGAAACCGGCTACGTGGGCGGCGATGTTGACGATCTCGTGAGGGAACTTGTACGAATGGCCGACGGCGATGTCGAGCTTGCGGAGTACGGCATCATATTCCTCGACGAGATCGACAAGATCGCGAGCGCCACGAATCTCATGGGCAGAGACGTCAGCGGACGCGGCGTGCAAACGGGCCTCCTGAAACTCCTGGAGGAGACCGAGGTGCCCGTGCGAGGCCCCAACGACATCACCGCTCAATTCCAGGAGCTGATGCAAGTGCGCAGGGGCAAGACCGGGAAGCGTCTCATTAACACCCGGCACATCCTCTTCGTCGTGAGCGGTGCGTTCACCGGCCTCAGCGAAATCATCGAGAAGCGCTTGAGCGAGCGCAGCGTCGGATTCAGGTCCGCCACGGACGCAGCGGCCCAGGCTGCCAGGGAGAACATCTACGCACAGGTCAACACTCGAGACTTCGTGGAGTACGGATTTGAGCCCGAATTTATTGGCCGCCTTCCCATTCGAGTGGCGCTTCGCGATCTTTCGGAGGACGACCTCTTTCGAATACTTACGACGTCCGAGGGATCGATCCTCAAGCAACACATGGAGAACTTCCGGGGATATGGCATCGAGGTGGCCTTCGACGATGCGGCGCTGCGGGCCGTTTCCTCCCGGGCCATCCAGGAGAAGACGGGAGCTCGCGGGCTCATGACTGTGCTCGAGTCCAGCCTTCGCACCTTCAAGTTCAACCTGCCAGGGACCACCGTGAAGCGGCTTCTGATTGGCCAAGATGCGATCGACAACCCCGAGAAAGTGCTGCAAGTGGTGCAAGCCGACACGGAGCGGTGCAACCTCGAGTTTGAGGTGCACCGGTTCGTGGCTGAGTTCGCGCGGCGTGAAGGCGTCCGATTGGCATTGGACGAAGCCGCCGTACGTATGGCCGCCACCGTGGCGAAGGAATTGCACATGGGGATTCCGGAATACCTGGAGACTGTTTTCAGAGGACACGCAGACTTCCTGCGGCATATGATCACGCAGTCGCGCGTCCGGGAGCTCCTGGTCACCCCTCGTATTCTGAATCGCCCCGAGGACGGAGCGGTCGTCTGGAAAAGTTTATGATCCAACCCACAAGACCAGGGCGAACGCCCCGAAGGAGCCTTTGAGCCAATGACAAAGCAAGGAATGGACCTCTTCTGTCTGAAGAACCGCGTTGCGCTGATCACAGGCGGCACGAAGGGCCTGGGAAGGAGCATCGCTGAGGGACTCGCGGCGGCAGGCGCTGACGTGGTGGTTTGCAGTAGAAGCAGTGACGAGGCTGCTCGAGTAGCGGCTCAGATAGCCCAGAGTTCCGGGCGGCGAACCCTCGGTCTCAGGTGCGATGTGACCAGCGAGGGTCAGGTCAAGGAATTGGTGGACCGGACGGTGCGAGATCTCGGCAAGATCGATATCCTGGTCAACAATGCAGGGATCAACGTCCGGGGGCCCATCGAGGACTTGAAGCTCGAGGATTTTCACAAGGTCCTTGAGACCAACGTGACAGGCCCCTGGCTCTGCGCTCGAGCCGTCGTCCCCCACATGAAGAGAGCCAAGTATGGGCGAATCATAAACGTCTCGAGCACTCTCGGCTCCATAGCGCTTCCCAACCGGACTCCCTACGCCTCGAGCAAGGGCGCCGTTTCCCAGATGACCAGGGTGCTTGCCCTGGAGTTAGCCCCGTACGGCGTCACCGCCAACGCCATATGCCCAGGACCCTTCCTGACCGAGATGAACGCGTCCATCGCGCAGCAACCAAAGACACTCCAAGACCTCGTGGGCGCCACGGCTCTCGGACGCTGGGGCGAGCTGCACGAGATTCAAGGTTCGGCGATCTTTCTCGCAAGCGAGGCCTCGAGTTACATAACAGGCTCCCTGCTCTTTGTCGACGGCGGCTGGACTGCCCGCTGATCTGGCGGCTCTTTCCCAGGATCCAGCGTGTTCTGTAAGGAACTAGTCTCGCAAGAGGTTCATGAGCTCGTTTCGCGTCGCCTGGTTGTACCGAAACAAGCCTCGCATGGCCGATGTGATGACCGAGCTGCCGGGTTTCTTGACCCCTCGAATCGTCATGCAAGTGTGGGTCGCCTCGATCACGACGGCGACGCCCTTGGGTGCAGCAATGGAATCCACAAGATCAGCGATCTGGTTTGTCAGACGCTCCTGCACCTGTGGACGCTTCGCGAAGAGCTCCACGGCCCGGGCCAGCTTTGAAATCCCGAGGACTTTCCCGTCAGGCATGTAAGCCACGTGGGCCTTTCCCATGAAGGGCAACAGGTGATGCTCGCACATGGAGGCGAAGGGAATATCCTTCACAAGCACGATTTCGTCGTAGTTCTCGGTGAAGATCGTCTTTAGCGACTTCCCGGGATCCTTGTGGAGGCCCTCAAACACTTCCGCGTACATTCGGGCCATTCGCTCTGGCGTCTCCTTCAGTCCCTCCCGTTCAGGATCTTCTCCAATGGCCTCGAGCATCAACCGCGCTGCCATGACCAACTTTTCGTGATCCATTTCCTATACCAGATTCGGGTTGATGAGCCGCTTGGACTGCTTGAAGAACGCGATCGGGTTGTCCCATACAACTCGCTGGATCTCGGCCGTGCTGAAACCACGTCGACGCATCTCAAGTACCGTGCGGGGGACCATGAGCGGGTCGCTCGGCCCCCAGTCACAGGAGCTGTTCACCAGCATTTTCTCGAGGCCGTACTTCTCCAGGATGTTGACCGCGCGCTCGGGGGAGAGCTTTGTGACCGGATAAATCGTATGCCCGCTCCAGCATCCAGATTCCCGCGAGGCAGCGATCGTCTCCTCCGTGTTGTGGTCCAGGATCACTCGCTCGGGCGGGAATCCAATCTTCTGTAGCACGTCAATTGTGCGAAGCGTCCCCTTGAGCTTCTGCACATGGGGGGTGTGGACGATCACCGGAAGGTCTGCTTCACGGGCGATTTCGAATTGCCGCCGAATCGAGACCTCTTCCGCGTCGGTAATGTCGTCAAAACCGATCTCCCCCACCGCCACGACCGAGGGCCGACAAAGCCACTTCGGCATTTCCGCCAGGACCTCGTCCCGCAGCGCAACGTTATTCGACTCTCGTGGGTTCAAAGCGATGGCACAGTAGTGGTCAATCAGGTAGTTGGCAGCTCGGGACCTCTCAAAACCTGAAATGTGGTCAAAGTAGTCGAAAAAGCTACCCGCTCTCCTTCTCGGCTCTCCCAACCAGAAGGCCGGCTCCACCACGGCCTGGATGCCGGCCAGGGCCATCTTCTCGTAGTCGTCCGTCACCCGGGAAATCATGTGGCAGTGAGGGTCAAAGATCTTCATCCATGCGCTCCAGGCATTGCGGTCAGACTCAGCAGAATGCAGCGTGATTTTGCTTCAGGTTGCTCTGCTTGTCGACCAGGAAATCGTTCAGATGAGCCCACGAAGGCTCAGGAAGTCCCGCAAGTGACCCACTCGTTTCGCGACGTCGATCTCCTCGAGCATGACCTGGCGATCGTCGGGATCATTCAAGAACCGAAATGAGATGAAGTCCGCGAGAAACCCCACGTCGGTCTCGCGCGCGAAGGCCTGGGTGAGCCTTTCCTTTTCCTCCAGGGGGCCGTTTCTGTCCAGAAGAGTGAGGAGGTGACTCACCAGCTCTGCCTTGAGGCGGTCACGAAGAACTGTGGAACGGATCTTCACGTCTTTCAGAAAGGCGACCTTCGCCAGACGAAACGGCTTCCCCTCCCTCCACTCAATCACCCGGGCCCGCGCCTCGCCCAGGAGAGCGATCTCGGAGGTACCGTCCTCGTTCTTTCGGTAATCAGCAACCCTGCCGACGCCCACAACTTCTGAGATTTTCCAACGGCTGTCGTCGTCAAGTTCCCCCTCGGGAGTTGCCCTGGCCATGGCTATGAGACCGTGGCTGTCGAGGACCTCGGACAACATCAGTCGGTATCGAAGCTCGAAGATGTGTAGCGGCAAGACGGTCCGGGGGAAGAGGACGACACCCGGCAGCGGGAAAACCGGCAAATTGGGCTCATCGCGAATCACTTTCGTCCTTCTCTCAGGCCCCACCCACGAGCGTTTTCACCCAGGAATTCCGCCGTTTTTTGTATTTCTCCTCGTTTCCAAGATAGAAGCCCGTGTGCCTGGGGTTGAGCGGAAATCCGCGGTAAATGCTCTGGCACAAGTAACAAACGGTGACGTTCGCAAGGAGACGGTAGACGAACCAGTCCACAAGGGCAACCGCCAGAAGACAGATGATGCCAAGTATGTGGTGGATCACCAGCATCAGGAGGAAGACGAAAATCGCTGAGCCCAGGACGATCATGAGGCCCAGTTCTCGGTTAAAGTCCTTTTGAATGTAGAACTCCTCGTTTCCACAAACAAAGCAACGCTCCAACGGTCCTCCCGAATCCCGTTCCTCGGGGTGCCCGTGCAATACCTGACGGCAATGTGGGCAAGCAAGGGAGCTCTTCGTATCGTTCAGGAAATCGGGCCCACAAACAAACATCTCCTCGCAGCGAGGACAGATGAATTGAATCGATCTGACGGGTAGTGCGGCAACGGATCTTGGGGAAACATCATGTTCTGCAGACATGCGGCGGGGTCGTACTCTCTATAGGGCAAGTCCTTCGGAAAGGAGGAAGTATTTCGCAAGGATTTCCCCGATCAAGACAAAAGCAACTACCACGTAAAGGATTCCTGTGGCGGACTGGTTTGACTTGATCTTGACGCACTTCCAGGCCATCCAGCCCATGACGCCAGGCGCCAGAAGCCCAAAACCCCACCGGGCGAAGATGAAAATTCCCGTGCCGAGAAAAAATTCTGTGAGTCCGGCATTCGAGATGAGTTGGCTCCACCGGTCCGCTTGCCCCGTCGCTGCACCCAGTGAGACGAGCGTGCGCAGCCCGATGGCAGCCAGAAGGATCCTCGTGACAATCGCCAGGGGCTCGAAAGACGCGTCTCTCACAACGAGGTACCAGTGGCCCAACACCATACCCGTGACAGCGCTTCCCAGAAGCAGCGAGGCCGTCACGAAGGAAAGCGAAAGCCAGAGGTCCTGTCCCCCGGTCATCTGGAGCGAAGCCGGATGGTGGACCGCATCGACCACAACACCCGTCATGCCGCAAATCGCCGAAGCAATCAGGAGGAGCCACGAGACCCAGCTCACGACGTGGCCAGAATCGCCTCCAGCTGCCTTGCGACGCAGACTCTGATCGATGCCGGCCTGCGGGGGGAGAGCAATATTGTAGGCAGTGAGAAGGCCAGCGCACGCCACGTGAAAATAGCCCGTCTCGATGCCGGCGGCAGCCACAGCAACAGCGAACAAGGCAATGGCGACGAAACTCATGAGCACGAAGAACCGCCGCCCGATGATCCGGACGCTTATGAACGGCAAGACGACGGCAATCCCCGCCATGAGCGCTGTGGCAAAGAGATAGAAGGTCGTAAATCTGGCTACTTCGGGTGACTTACCCCAGCTCGAAGCGGCGAAGTCGAGTAGAGGCACGGCTATTTCGTAACCTCGTACGCAATGTGGCGCAGCTCGGGCACAATCAGCTTCTCGAGTGCCAAGGCAACTGCCTTGCGCGAACCCGGCAGCGCGAAGACAACCTTTCCCTGTGCAATGCCTCCCAGGGCGCGACTCAGCATGGCTGCAGCTCCCACCTGGTCAAAGCTGAGCATGCGGAAAAGTTCACCGAAACCTTCAAGCTCGCGGTCCAGAAGCTGGCGGACGACTTCCACAGTCCCGTCTCGAGGGGAGATGCCCGTGCCGCCGTTCAAGATCACGGCCTGCACATCCGCCTTCAGCCAGTGCCGGAGCACCAGATCAATGCGACTCGGCTCATCTGGCACGATGGTGCGTTCGATAACATCGTGCCCTGCCTTTACGAGCTCGTGAACGATCTCTTTTCCGCTCTCGTCCGTTTCGAGAGTACGGGTGTCGCTCACCGTGATAACAACGCAAGTGAGCGCCTCGATACGATCCTCGCCGCGCTGCCGGTGATCTTCAGCACTCACCTTGCCAGACTCCAAGCAAAATTGCAGCCGAACATGAACTGGGGCAACAACTCGGAGCCCGAGCAAAAATCGCTCAGGCTCTGAGGTTCCTTGCTGGTGGGGGAGGAAAGACCTCCCCCACGCCGGCCGCGACACGCGGCCCCTCCGGTCGCACGCTGCGCGTGCGCCTCCGGGCCAGGCTCTCGGGAGCCGCCAGCTCTCGCTGGCGCCGGCTCCCTCCGAGCCGTTCGCGGCTTCGCCAACTCGCCGCAAACCCCCTCCTCGTCGCCTCATGGGCGCCGGGCGCCTCTGGCGCGAGCAGCCGCAACCCTTTCGCAGGCTGCAAAACGTCTCCTCACTGCCCG
>SXIK01000133.1 GCA_005772855.1 Planctomycetia bacterium
GAGACAGGAGCTTTCACCCAGCTTCGCGACGGCACCTTCGCGCGAACGGCCATCAACTTGAACGATCTCCGCAGCTTCGACTGGACGCAATCGTACGTCGTCCTGTGGACCTACGATTCACGGGGAAACTGGAAGCGCTCCCTCGTCTCGCCCCTGGCTGCAAGGCCCTAGCGGCTGCAAGAGAGGTCCCAGCGGATTGCTTTGGGATCTTACCCAAAAACCACGGGGATGTACCGTGCCCGGGGCGTTGCTCTGGCGGAGTCGTTACAAATCGCTGGTTGCTCCCCCCGCCGCACAGTGCGCCTCGGGCTCCGCTGGTGGGTGAGCTTCGGTCAAGAATTGTCCCAATCATGACCGCATGGAGCCAGTCGGCTCCTCTGAGGGTGCCCACGGATGAACCTCTGCAGGCATTTCCTCCTCCAGATGTCAAGGGTGTTTCACAGTATTCGTCCGCTGTATCAATAACAAGACACATTCTGGACGCTTCCTGAAGCAGCCCCTCAATGAGCAAAATCACAAGGCTTGTAAAAATAGCGACTTAACATTGCCTTGTGCGAATTCCGGAATTGGCCTTGGTTTTGCTCAAATTAGGGGCAACGACCAACGTGTCGCCTTGCCTGCCAGGCAGGGAAAAAAGAGAAGCACGACCCGCCCCTCTAATCCGGTCAGGACACCCATGCCCGCTCCAGCAATCGGTTCCTTCCGCGTGAAACCGTCTTTAACGTTCTCGGCATACTCACCCCCACCCTCAGTGTCCGCCCACAAGGAGGTCGAAGTGTCCGCCGCTGACCTGATCCCCTCAGAGGTCCTCCAGCGCCTCCTGAAGGGCGTCTCGCAGAAAAGAATATCATACGATGAGATCTTGAAGATCTTGCCCGAGGTAAACTCCAATGGAGAAATGCTGGACGGCGTTCTTGCCGCACTTGAGTCGCAGGGAATCACCATTGCGGACGACGAGCCCCAGGACGATGAGGATGAGCCTGAGATCGAGCAGGAACTCAGCGCGAACGAAGAGGAAGAAGCGGCGATCCGGAAACTTGACGATCCCATCCGGATGTACTTCTCACAGATGGCCCAAATCCCTCTCCTCACGCGGGAGCAAGAAGTCACCCTCGCAAAGGATATCGAATCGTCGAGGGATCGCTTGCGCCAACTCATCTACTCAACTCGATTTGCCCAGGAGCAAACTCTTGAGCTTCTCGACCTCATCCTGAGCAAGGAACTCCTTATCGAGAAGGCGCTGGACGTAAACCTCTCGAAGAAGGGCGAGCGGCACGATTTCTTCAAGGAGCTTCATGGCTCCGTGGATCTATTTCGACGCAATCTCGAGAAGAATATTGCGGATTATGAGTTCCTGAGAGCAACTTCCAGGAAGAGCCCCGAAGCATTGGCCACCGCCAAGAGGCTCTCGCCCAGGATCCGCCGCAACGTTGCAATCATGGAGAAATATCACATCAAGATCAAGTACCTCACACGCTGGAAGATCGCCCTGCTCAGGTTTTCGGAGGACATCAAGGAGTCGGTGCCTTCTCCTCGCCGACGACTAAGACACCTCGACACCGCCGTCCTGAAGCAAGCCAACAACGCACTGTTCGAGCCTTATCCGGGCTTTATTGAACGTTCGGAGCAAATCGCGCACGAATTCCACCGCTACGAAACGGCCAAGAGCAATCTTTCCTCGGGTAACCTACGCTTGGTTGTCAGCGTGGCCAAGCGTTACCGCAAACGCGGGCTCTCATTTCTCGACCTGATCCAGGAATGCAACACCGGCATCATGCGGGCAACAGAGAAGTTCGAGTATCGCAAGGGCTACAAGGTCTCCACTTACGCCACCTGGTGGATCCGACAAGCCATCTCCCGCGCCATTGCCGAGAAATCTCGACTGATTCGCCTCCCAGTTTACATGTCCGAGACCATGAGCAAGCTCATGATGGCCAGTCGTGAGCTCGCCAACAAGAGCGGCCATGTACCCAACCTGATGGACGTGGCAGATCAGTTGAGCCTTCCGCGTGACGAGGTTCGTAAGGTAATGAAGCTGTCCAGGCCTCCGATTTCCATTAATAACCCCGTGGGTGACGAGGACGATTGCTCCTTCGGCGAATTCATCGAGGACACCAAGACAAGCTCCCCTTCCAGCCACGTCACGCAGGACATGCTCCACACCAAGCTCGAGGAGGTGCTCCAGTCCCTTAGCCTCCGCGAACGCGAGGTTGTGAAGATGCGATTTGGAATTGGGCGCGAAAACACCTACACGCTCGAAGAACTCGGAAAGAAATTCAAAGTGACGCGAGAGCGTATTCGTCAGATCGAAATCCGCGCACTGAAGAAGCTTCAGCACCCCGTGCGCAGTCGAAAGCTTCGTGGATTCATTGAGTAAAGGACATTTCCCAGAACGTCCGTTCGAATATTCAAAAGAATAACTCACTCCCCCCCCAGCGTAGCCGGGTCAAGGCAAAAACCTCTTCTCCCTTTCCTTCACGGTTCCCCTCGATGCAGGCCGGAGAAGCACGACACCTCCGAGATTCCCATCCCTCTTGCCCCCCCGCGCCTTCCCACCCAAGGCACATACCGGGCTACGCTGGATTTCTTTCTTGCCCGTGTCAACAGAGGTGGGGTGGCCGAGTCATGTGGTTTGCAGGCCTTGAGAGCATCGCTCGCCCTGTGCGGCAAGGTCGAGTACACTTCCTTCTCGTTTCAATTAGCGAAAGGTAGTCTGCATGGATGATTTCGCCGATCGCCTCGGTGCCGCAACCCCGACACCAGGAGGTGGGGCCGCAGCGGCCAGAGTGGGTCTGTATGCTTGCTCGTTGATCCGAATGGTGACCGGGATCAGCCTGAAGAAGCTTTCAGAAGGAAACTCGCCGAACTCCGCACCGGGAGTCCTTCAGCTGGAGAAGGCCCAGGAAGCTGCGATACGTCTGTCTCAGCGCTTCTCTGCGCTTGAGAGTGAGGACATGGCCGCCTTCAACGCCTACCTCGACACGCTCCGGCTTCCCCGTTCAACCGAGGAAGAGAAGGCATACCGTCGCAAGGCTCGCCGGGAAGCCGCATGGCGTGCCACGGAGGCTCCGCTCAACACTTTCCGGGCCGCTGTCGAGACAATGAAGACTTGCCAGGATCTTTTCGGCGTCTCGAAAACGACTCCGCTGAAAGCCGAAAGCGACCTGGGAGCGGCAGTGGAGCTCGCACATGCAGCTTCTCGCGTGGCCAGATTGAACATTCGCGCGAATCTCCTCGAGCTCTCGGAAGAGAACCGCAAGGTAGCAACCGAGGAGTGGCGTGGCCTTGCAGGTGAGATGGAACACCTTTACGCTGCCTTGAGCGAGTCACTCTCCGTGGCCCCCTGACTCTCGGAGCTCAGAACTCACGGCTCCGGAACTTCGCAGCCCTCGAGAAAAACTCCTTGCGCCGGCGCAGCCGGATCAGACGGCCTCCAGAGCGCAAATCTCTCCTCGTCACCATCTTCATAAAACGCTACTGGAACAACCTCATTTTTTGTGATCTCCCGGAGAACGGTGGTGGCATAGGATCCCTTCGGCAAAAAAAACTCCAAGTACAAGTCCGAGTTTCCCACCCGCGTGACCAGATCACCCATCTGAACCCGGTAAGGCCTTCGCCCACCCTCGAGCCGCAGCCGAGGTGCAAGGCTGTGGAAGTCTTCAGCGCGAAGCCCTTCACGCTCAAGCACCGACTCTTCGATCTCACCCTCCATGCCGCCAGCCGAAGGCATTTTTATTCCGAATATGGGGCCACTGGGGCTGATCTCAAAAGCAGCCGAACGCACAGCCTCTTTTTCGGGATCCTCAACCTGAAAAACGGCGCCGTTTCGGTGCAAGAAGGCCAGGTCCCCCCCAAAAAAACAGCCGAGATCACCCTCAGTTCTTCGAAGGCGCTCGGAGAGGCAAACATTAAAAAGGAACGACTGGTACGCCGTGAAATACATCTTCCGGCTCGAGTCGTCGAGGCGCCGCTTTGCGCCTTCATAGTTCTCTCCGGCCTGGATCAGATACTGAAGTAGCCGAAGCTCTTCCCTGTAAGAGCCGGGGAATACTGACAACGCCTGCTGCCACTCGCCAGCCATGAAAAGTTCACGAGCACGCAGGACGTGAGGGTTGTGCTCTGTATCCGAAGGGTGACCCAGGATCCGTCGGATGGCTGATCGGTCATCTCGCCGAAGAAACGCTCGGCCCACACGGTGAGCGTCACCTCGATTGCCAAAACGTTGGGGGCCGTAATAGTTGGGCACTCCCTTCGCCACAAGCACTTCGAGGATCTCGGCGATTCTGGACGAGCTATCGAGGGCTATTCCGCGGACCCGGATACGAAACCGATTCCCCCTCAAGTGCCCGATTCTCAACTTGTTGGTGTGCAGACGAGCCCAGATGACTTTCAATTGCGAGATCTCGAGCTTCAGGACAAGCTCTGGATCCACATGCGCAATCGAGAAGATCTGTCGAGTTATCCCCTTTCGGTCCTTGAGCCCAGCATAGCCGAACTCTCTGATATTGATCTTCAAGGCACGCGAGAGCCGCCCGAGCGCTTCGGGCGTCGAAAGGTCGGTCTTCTCGATCTCAAAATAGGTGTGCTCGCCCCGATCCACCGGGGTGTAGAGCGGAACCTCTTCCACAATGAAGTCTTCCGGACTCTGCTTGATGACTCCGCCAACCCCCGGCAAGTGGGCCGTGAGATAAGGGTGCGGTATGCCCATCATGTTTTCCATGGTGCCAGTCGAGGGGTGTCCATGCAAGGATGACGTGAAGATCAGGATTGACGTTACAAATCCGTTACACGTTGAGGGGCCTCCCCCC
>SXIK01000134.1 GCA_005772855.1 Planctomycetia bacterium
AGGAGGCCTTGACTCAGGTGGTGCAGGCGATTCTCTTCGACAGCGGCATTCTCGAGCGACTCGTCTCACGCATCATCGACGAGAAACTCCCGACGAAACCCTCGGGAGGCTCCGAGGCACTTAGCACCGAGGCCAGGAAAGAGACCCAGGACCTGATCCAAAAAGAGATCACCCGGGCCCTGGCCAGCGAACAAATGAAAATGGTCATCGACGACAAGTTCCGAGCGATCAGTCTTTACCTGAAGTCGGACGTCATTCCCAAGGCGGTCCAGGAAGCTCTCCGGACAAGGGCACCGACCCGGGCGAAGGTCAGCCAGGACGCCGGCCCGGCCCGGGAGGGCGGAAAACCAGCTTGAAAATTGTCCAGAACTTTGATACAAGTCGCCTCTCTTTGAGTCTGAAATCAACGAGATAAACGAGGAAAAGGCCGGGAAATGCCCGGCCTTTTTTATGGGTACAGCCCTCACCGGAATCAACTCTGGCGGCCCGGCGCGGCCACCGAGGCCGCGATGAAACCCCAGGCACGCTCGAGCCCCTCGTACCAGTGAGGCATGACGTCCAGCCCCATGGCCCCGAGCCTGCGATTCTCAAGCACCGAGTAAGGAGGCCGCCTGGCCCTTGTCGGATAGTCCCGCATCCGGATGGGCTCCACGGGAACCTCCAGGGCTGCCCTCTGGAAAATAGCGCGGGCGAAATCGTACCAGGAGCCCTCGCCGTGCGACGAGGCGTGAAAAACGCCCCTGAGGTCGGTATCGAGGACGGCCCGGACTTGCGCAGCCAGGCTCCAACAATCGGTGGGCGTTCCGATCTGATCGTGAACAACTCGCACCGCTCGACCCTCCTTCCTGGCCTCCTCGCCAACCCGAAGGATCGTGTGAAGAAAGTTCTTTCCGGGCCCTCCGTAAAGCCAAGACGTCCTCAGCACAACGGAGTGCGCGGGGTGGGCCGCAAGCCGCAACTCGCCCAAGCGCTTGGAAGCCCCATAGCAGCTCAAGGGTGAGGGAAGGTCCTCCTCGGTGTAAGGTCGCCGCGGTTCGGAGCCAAAATCACCCGAAAAGACGTAATCCGTGCTCAGGTGAAGGAGTCTTGCGCCAACCGTTTGGGCCGCGTCTGCCAGGTAGCCCACGGCGACGTCATTGACCAGTTGGGCCTTCTCCGGCTCGCTTTCCGCTCGTTCAACGTCGTTGTAGGCAGTGGCGTTCACTATCCAGTCCGGCCGAGAAGCCTCGATGGCGGCGTCGACCTGGGACTTGCGGGTCACGTCGAGGGCGGAACGGTCCGTTGCGACCACCTTGAAACGGCTTTCCCGGCAGAGGAGCTCAACGAGCTTTGAGCCAAACTGACCACTCTTGCCTGCAACAAGGATTTTCATTTGGCTTCCGGGGTTCAAGGGATCGTAATCTGCCTCAGTTTCTCCAACCCCTCGTCAACAGTTTCCAGGAATTGCCCCAAGCATGCAAAGCTTCTTCGAGGTTGTCGTCGAGCGAAAGCAAGTGGTGATAGTGGCCATGGCGGGCCTCATGCTTCTTTCGGCGCTTTTTGTCCCCCGCCTGAAGTTCGACACAAGCCCCGATGCCTTCATTCCGCCGGAGCATCCAGCGCTGATCTCGAAGCGACTCATCGAGCAGAGATTCGGTCTTGAGGACCCGATGCTCATCGCCGTGGTCACGCGAACGGCAGACGGATCTTTCGCGAAAGATGGCCTCTACGCCGAGCAACCGCTGCGTCTGATCCAGAAGCTTTCCCGTGAAATCAGCGAATACATCTCAACCTTTCCGGAGGTTTCCCCTCACCCGGTGTACAGCCTTGCGACCGAGCGCAACGTGGAGTTCAACCCCCAGGCGCTCTTGATCGAGAGCCCCTTCCTCGAGCCCTTTCCCGCGACACCGGAGGAGTTCGAGACTCTCAAGCACCACCTGCATGCGATCGAGCTCTACACGGGCGTGATCGTGAGCGAGGACGGTTCGGCCGGGGCAATCATCGTCGTCCCCCCAAAGGGCGCCGCGACGCCCGTGCACGAGCGGCTCGTTACAATGGCAAGAGCCCACTCGGAACCGGGGCTGGAGCTCCACGTCGCGGGAGAGGCGGCCGTTCGCTCTGCCATGGGGGCCGCCGTCACTCACGATGCCTTGCGCCTGAATCCGATCTGCGTGCTGGTGATCGCGATTTTCCTCTTCCTCGCTTTTCGCAGCGCGATGGGGGTGCTCCTTCCGCTCTGTGTGGTCGGCTGGAGCAGCGTGATCATGCTCGGGGCCATGGGAGCGACGGGCTCATCCATCTTCATCATCACCAATGCGATCCTCGTGACCGTTGTCTCCCTCGGCGTGGCGGATTCGATTCACGTCCAGGGAGAGTATCTCAAGGAGCTGGGCCGTGGGGGCACCGCCACGGCCCGTGAGCTCGTTGTTCGGGCCTCGAGTAGGCTCGCCGGGCCGGTTTTCTACACGTCGGTGACGGACATGGCTGGCTTCCTGAGTTTTTACCTCACCGGAGTGATGCCGCCCCTTGAACAGTTTGGCATCTTCACAGCGATTGGTTGTGGGGCATGCCTGCTCGCCTCCCTGACACTCCTCCCTGCAATGCTCGCCTGCATAAACCCCGCATCGCCCAGCCTCGCTTCTCGACGCGGCTGGGCTCTGGAAGGTCCAGTCTCGAACTGTCTCGTGAGGCTTGGGGAGTGGATCCGCGTGCGCTCGAGGTTTGTCGCCATCGCCAGCGCACTTTGCGTTGCCCTCGCGGGCCTGGCCGCGCTCCGACTCCAGGTGGACCAGTCAATGCTGAGCGCGTTCGACGAAGACCATGAGATTGCAGAGGCAGACCGAGTTATCAATCAGCTCTTTGACGGAACGTACTTCCTCGACATTCTCCTCGAGTCGAAGGAGCCCGGCGGCATCTGCGATCCCCGGACGCTATAGAAGATTTACAACCTCGAAGAGACGGCGAAGAAGCTTCCGTTCGTGAAGGGATCCATCAGCGCCGCTGCCTTCGCTCGCAAGCTGAACCAGATTCTCCACCAGTGGGATCCGAAGGAGCTGCGGCTCCCCGAGTCCACCGAAGTGGTGAAGGAGCAGTTCTCACTCCTCGACTCGAGCCCGTCGAAGAAGGCCGAATTGCTACGAATGATCGACTCGAGCTACACGCTCGCCAACGTGCGCATCCGTCTCTCAAGCGGCCGCTATCGGGACGAACGGCGCATCGTGGAGGCCCTTCACGCCGAGATTCAGAGGCACTTTCCGCCCGGCGGCCCGGTCAGAGCGGAGCTTTCGGGGCGAGTCAACCTGGACTATCACTGGGTGAGTCTCATCGTGCGAAGCCACTTTCTGAGCGTGGGCTGCTCTCTCACCCTGGTGTTGATCCTGCTCGCTCCAATGTTCCGCTCTCTGGTTGCCGCGGCTTACTGCGCTGTGCCGGCCGTTATCGCCGTCCTGGCAACCTACGCGACCATGTCGCTCCTGGGGATTCCGCTCGGTATCGGCACCTCCATGTTCGCAAGCCTCGCCATGGGTGTTGCCGTCAATTTCCCGATTCACCTCCTCGACCGCTTGCGGCACTCGATTCGGGTTCAAGGCCTGGGGGAGAAGGACGCCTTCGCGCTCGTCTACTCGCTGACCGTCAAGGCTCTTCTGTTCAACGGCGCCGCGATTTGCTGCGGATTCGCTGTACTCTGCCTCTCCGACCTCCCCATCCTTCGCCACTTTGGGCTCATGATTGCGACCGGTATCGGCGCCGCATGCCTGACAAGTTTCACGCTACTTCCGGCGGTGGTCGTCTGGCTAAGGCCGAAGTTCCTCTACGGTTGAGCCCGGAAAGGGGAACCCGCAGGGCAGGCTACTGCCCAGAATTAGCCTTCACCACGGCTGGGTGAGCACGAAGACGCTCCATTTTCGTCAAGCGCTGAGGCTCCAGTAGAATTCCCCTCGACAGGATCGCCTGGCGTAGCCACGCATCCGTGCGCTCAACATCGTCCGTCTCGATCTCGAGCTCATACGCCTCGGACCCATCGGGAAATGTCAAGCGGTCAACCTCGAGCCGCTCGAGCGCAACCTGCCTCCGGACGCGCTCGTTCACCAGGCGTCCGGAAACTCGAAGCACCGGCCTTCCAAGGCGCTTTCTCAACTCGCCGATGGCACCGTGATTCCAGTCCATCATCGCCTCCGGCCGCTGGAGAGCCTGCGAGAGCTCCCCCTCGCTCACCTCGGACTCAAGCTCGAGCGAATCGAAGAAGCCGGGGCGTACCTCGACACCGCACTTGAGGGTCAACACCCGCCTCGAGCCAGCCTCGCGAATGCGCAAGAGCGTCCGTGAGCGCAGGAGGGCATCGTCCCGAGTGTCAAAGTAGTGGTTCACTTGCATCTGAGGCTCGGCTCGAGTTCCCCACGCTGCTCCATCACGCAGCTCGAGGTAGTCCTCGCGCCGCACGATCTCAAACTTGAGCTCCCTTTCCCGCGAGCTCGTCACGGCTTGCCGCCTCCCGGGTCGTCCTTGAAGCCAAAGGCCTTGAGCCACTCGTCCACCTCGGTGGAGGAAATCTTCTCGGGCTTGGCCTCGTCGTTGTTCGCTCGGGGCGACTTCTCGTTGCGCTCCCGCGACCGCAAGCGCTGCGCGAGTAGTTCGGAGAACTCCAGCGAGGTCAGGTGCTTGACCCGAAGGCCGCGGAGGCGATGGACAATATCTGAGAAGTCCGAGGTCACCACATGAATGCCCCGCTCGCCCTCGTGTCGTTGAGCCAGGTCCAACACGACGTCGTCAGCCTTGCGCGGCGGCTTCGAGAAGTAGACCTCGAAGCCCTTTTCCCTGCGGGCTGGCGCCGAGAGGCCCAACTCGCCGTCGTAGACGAGGAAGATCCGAGTGCCTGGGCCGCAGGCCTGGCGAAAAGCTCTCAGACGAGCCTCGAGAACGTGTCGCGAGCCCTCCGAGTTGAGGCTGGCCTCGGCCGGCGACAGTATCCGGCGGATGAGATTGTAGGCGTCAATGATGAAAGAGTCAGCCACCTTGACTACACTACTCTCCATGCCATCGGCCTCGCAACCTCCGGCTCTCGAGATCAGTGTGGGCATTCTCCTGCGCGAGGGGCGAATCCTTGTCGCCCGCCGGCCCCGCGGCACGCATCTGGCGGGGATGTGGGAGCTTCCCGGCGGCAAAAGGAGGCCCGGGGAAGAGCTCCAGGATACGCTCCGGCGTGAAATCGAGGAAGAGACGGGAGTTCGCTTCAGAGACGCCGTGCTCCTCCATCGCGAGGAGCACGCCTACCCGGAGCGCGCGGTCGAGCTCCACTTCTTCCTCTGCCGCGACCCGGAGGGTCCGGGGGAAGGTCGCGAAGGGCAGGAGGTGAGATGGGTAACACTGAGCGAGCTCGATACTCTCGAGATGCCTGCGGGAAACCAACGGCTCCTCGAAATCCTCGGAGAGCAGCTCGCGGATGAGCGCTGACGAGCTCCAGATCTAGAACGCCCGAGTTTCGCTCGCTAGCCGTGGAAGCCGGCCCGTACTGTCGCCCAGCCGGTCCACGGAGGAGGCCATGCGGTCCAGCATGGAAACGTAAAGGTTATTCAGCGGCGTGTTCCTTGAGTATCGGACATGACGCCCGGGCTCTAGCGTGCCTCCGCCTCGACCCAGGAGCAAGATCGGTAACTCGTCGTGGTTGTGCGCATTACCATCCCCGATCCCGCTGCCGTAGAGGATCATGGAATTCGACAGGACCGTGCCATCACCCTCCTTGAGGCTGTTCAACTTCTGCACAAAGTACGCGAATTGCTCCATGTGAAACAGGTTGATCTTCGCTATCTTTTCCTGCTTTTCAGCATCGTTGCCATGATGCGAGAGGTCGTGGTGGCCGTCGGGGACACCCAGGTGCGGATAGCTCCGATTGGAGCCCTCGTTCGCAAGCATGTACGTGGCCACCCGAGTCAGACCTGTCTGGAACGCGACTGCAAGAATGTCACAGAGGAGGCGGATGTGCTCCCCATAGTCCCGCGGTATGCCCTCGGGGCATATCAGATGGGCGGGTTTCGCCAGAGAAGCCAGGTCTTCCCTCGAATCCCGCTCGCTCCGATCTATCCGGAGCTCGATCTCGCGAACCGCGGAGAAGTACTCATCAAGCTTGCGCTGGTCGTTAGCTCCGAGTCGATGGCGGAGCCGAGAAGCATCGCCGCCGACAAGGTCGAGCACGCTCTTCCTGAGCCGGTCCCGACGGACACGGCTCTCCGTCGCCTCCACGCGGGAATGGTTGGGGAAGAGACGCTCAAACACCAATCTGGGGTCGATCTCCTTCGACATGGGCGTCGAGGGCGTCTTCCAGGAGATGTTCGCGGAGTACGCGCAGCTGTAGCCCGAGTCGCAGTTCCCCGCCTGAGGCCCGCGGTCGCAACCCAGCTCCAGGGACGCGAACCGGGTGGACTGCCCCACCTGCGCTGCAGCCACCTGATCCACACTGACGCCAACCCGAATATCGGCCCCATGCGTTTTTCTGGGCTGGACTCCAGTCAAGAAGGCCGAGGAGGCCCTGGCATGATCACCAGCGCCGTCCCCATTATCCCGCGCCTTGTCGGCCGTCAGTCCGCTCAGGACCAGGAGGTCCTGCTTGACGGGGGCAAGGGGCGCAAGCGAGGGCGGAAGCACAAACTCGGCGCCTTCAGTTGTCGGAGTCCACTTGGCAACCGTGACGCCATTCGGCACGTAGAAGAAAGCCATTCGAACCGGTGTCGCGCTGCGCACCTCCTCGGCCATCACCGACGCAGCCCTTGGAAAAAGGCTCCGTGGCAACATGGCATCGAGACAAGGCAAAGCCATGGCGGTCCCAACCCCCCGCAGCACTGCACGTCGAGATAACTTCGTGGTCGAGCTCATTTACGTCTCCGTAGGGTATTTCCCGCCGTCAAGGGCACGAGCCGAGCTGGTTGTGCTCCTCACGGCCACGATCATGATGTGGACATCCGGCCAACGCTCCTCCCCGTCGCCCCCGGAGGCGTTCGGTGCTCGTCGAGCATCGATAAGAGGGAGAATGCCGCCAGGCGGCATGGGGCGGGGAGGCTCTCCCTCCCCCCGTGGGTATTAGGATATCGAGGTTGGTACTGAAGGGCAAGGCTGCTGCCGAATTTCCGAGCCGGTTGCGCTGTTCGCATTTTCTGTTGCCGCCGGGACTTGGCGGGGTACTCCACAAGGGGTTCGGCCCCCAGGCCCCAACTGCCGTCTGTCACGCTGTACTTCGCCAAGGTGGGATGTGGTGGAGGCAGGCGCGGTGACTGCCGGCGTGAGGCTGGTCGGAGCGTGCGGCACGACGCGAAGCACCGTGATGGAGTCGGACCCGATGATCTGGATCGCTGCCGTCAGCCCCTCCACCGTGAACGTCGTCTCTCCCAACGGGACCGACCGCGTGAAGCACCACTTCAAGATGCCGGTGATCGTCGGCGTCGACGTCGCCCCGTTGGGTCGAAAGCGGGCTCGCGCCGCCTCGTGGCCGTGAAGCGGCGCGACGAGTAGACTGCGCGGTGTTTCGGCAGATTCGACCGCCACTTCACTCAGCACTTCCATGAAACCGACATCCCCGCAATCCCACGCCCCCGCACCGACCCCGCTGGCGCCGCGCCGCAGCATCCGCTGGCGTGGGCTGATCATCATCCTGGCGCTCGGCGCCACGCTCCTTGTCGTGGCGAGCATGCTTCTCGGCGACCGCGGCGAGCGCACGGTGGCGACGGTCTACGCCGTTCCGGCGCTCGTCATGATCCTGACCACAATCTGGGGGCTCGTCTTCTCCGGCGCGCGCTGGTTGACGCGCCTCGCGGGGCTGGGCGCGGCGGCGGCCCTGGCGTGCGGTGCCGGGGCGCTGGTCCGTCTCGACGGCTTCGAGGGCGACATGTTCCCGCGCCTGGCGTGGCGCTCGAGCCCGACGCGCGAGGAGGTGCTCGAGGCCTTTCGTGACAACGGTGCGACGCCGGCTCCGGAGGTCGCCGCGCGCGCGGCAGCGCTCGCCCTCCCGGACTGGCCGGGCTTCCGTGGCCGCGGGCGCGACGGCGTCGAGACGGACGTGCGGCTGAGCCGCGATTTCGCCGCGCGGCCGCCCAGGGAGCTCTGGCGCCACCCGGTCGGTCTCGGCTGGAGCTCGTTCGTCATCGCGGGAGATCTCTGCTTCACGCAGGAGCAAATCGGCGCGCGCGAGGCCGTCGTATGCTACGACGTGACGAGCGGCGCCAAACTCTGGGAGCATCTCGACGAGGCGCGCTTCTCGGAGGCCCTCGGCGGCGACGGGCCGCGCTCGACGCCGACCCTCGAGGGCGATCGCCTCTATGCGCTCGGCGCGGCGGGCAACCTCGACTGCCTCGACGCCGCGAGCGGAGCGCCCATCTGGTCGGCGAACATCCTCGCCGACGCCGGCGCCGACAACATCACCTGGGGCATGTCCGCGTCGCCCCTGATCGCGGGCGACCTCGTCGTCGTCAACCCGGGCGGCAGAAATGGCAAGGGCGTCATCGCGTACGAGCGCGCCACCGGCACCATCCGCTGGGCGCGCGGCGACGAGCCGGCAAGCTACGCCGGCCTGCGCCTCGAGAACATCCTCGGCAAGCCGCAGCTCATCCTCTTCGACGGCGCTGGCCTGGCGGGCCTGCGGCCCGACGACGGCACAGAAGTGTGGCGCTACCCGTGGACAAACGATCCCCGCGTGAACGCGGCGCAGCCAATCGCTCCAAGCGTCGGCCCCGACGGCGCGCCAAGTGAAGATCTCATCTTCATCTCGAGCGGTTACAACGTCGGCTCGGCCCTCCTGCGGATCCGCGCCGACGGCGAACGCCACTCCGTCGAGCCCGTCTGGCGCAAGGACAACTTCTTCAAGCTCAAATTCAACGACGCCGTGCTTTCGAACGGCGTCGTCTACGGCCTCGACGAGGGCCTGCCGTCGGCCATCGAGATTGGCACCGGCAAGCGCCTCTGGAAGGCGCGCGCCGACGCCGGCTACGGCCAGCTTATCCTGTTGGGCGACATCCTCGTCATCCTCTCCGAGCGAGGCGACCTCATCTTCGCCGAGGCGAACTCCGAGCGCTGGGTCGAGATCCATCGCACACCGGCCCTTTCCGCCAAGACCTGGAACCATCCCGCATACGCGCGCGGCCGGCTCCTCGTTCGCAACGACCGCGAGGCGGTTTGCTACGAGCTGGCCCTGGAGTACGCGGCGGCGCCGGAGACGAGATGAAGCC
>SXIK01000020.1 GCA_005772855.1 Planctomycetia bacterium
CGTATCTGCACCAAGGACATCAACCTACTCGGCTCCTGGGCCTTCACCGCCAACGACTTGGCGCTCGGCGTCGACCTGCTCTATCGAGCGCGCGACAAGTACCCCTGGCGCAAGATGCAGACGCTCTATCCGTTCACCTTCGAGGGCGTCAAGCAGGCTGTGGCCGACGCCATGGCGATGAAGACCGTCAAAAGCACCATCGTGCCGTGGGAGAAGATGGTTTAGGGCTGCCCGCTGTGAGCATCAGAAGCAAGGCACTGTGCATCCCTGCCCGAGACAATCCGGCGGAAACCAGAGGAAGCCCTGGTTCTCGGCCGGACCAGGGTAGAAGTAGATGAATGCGTTCGCGTGCTCCTGGCTTTCGACGTGTGGCCCGAAGCAAAAGAGGCGATTCGTAGCATTGGCGTAGGTCGTCCTGTAGATCACGCCCCAGCCCTGCGGAACGGCGGGGCCGTCGTCGCCGTAGAGGATGAAGGGCGGCTCGTCCCAGTTGTCGCTCAGATAAATCGTATTGTCACCGCCCATTCGATCAAACTCCCCGGGCTGCGGACTGCCATCCGCCTTCCTGTTCAAGCCGTCCCACAGCCGGATCTCAAACTTCTTTCCACGCCAGTGGAAGTGTCCCGTCACAGCCGCCAACTTCACAGGAACATTGTGGTTGTAGTGGTCGAACGTGATCCCGTAGTCGAATGAGACCTCCTCCGTCTGCGGAGGGATGCGAATGTTCTTGTTCTGGAGGAACAGGCTGCCAAGCGTCATGGGTGGACTTTGGGGATTGAATTCCATGGTATGCAAGTTGATCGCGGCACAACCACCCACAGGCGAAACCTGGCTACCTATGTTAACAAAGTGAATCTGCGCAAGGATCTGCTGATTCGGTTCCATGCGCATCCCAACACCGCTCGGCAATCGCCACTGGAGACGACCCAGCTGACTCGACGCGCGCAAGCTCCAGGAGCCAAACGGCACGACCTTGAAATCATCCTCAAAGTACCCGTCCTCATACGGCTTCGGAGCGCCTGTGAAGAGATTCAAGTGATGACTTCCGGGCGGATAAAGGAACTCCACGCGATTGATCCAGATCTCCTCCTGATTCTTTAGCTTGAAGTAATAGTTCCGCTGGATCTCCTTGCCGGGCGGCACCGCAAAGGGCGGGATCGAGAGCTGCTCCCCCCTGAACGGCTTTGACAGGACAATGTCGTCGGTCGTGGAAGGCACCGCGCCATCTCTAATCCAGTGATGGATCAAGTCGATCTTGGCCTGAGAAAGGGGTACCCCCAATTCGTCCGGCATCCGGTTTCCCTCATCTTCGCTCAAGAGATTGGCAACCTTCCGGTAGAGAAAGCTCTCTTCAGGCTTCCCTGGGTTCACGCGAAGGAGTCCCGCTGCATTCGCCGCACTGTTGGAGGACTTCACCTGATAAAGCTGCGAGTAGGCGAGCATGCCTTCGAGCACCAGCCCCCCCTTCCCGGCATCTCTGGAGTGACATGAAATCGTGGTGCAGGTCGTCGCGAAGATTTCACGACGGATATGAGCGAAGACGCCGTTATCGCAATTGAGCGGGTCTGTGGTTGTTGGGTCAAGCCCCGGCTCGGGGAACGGCATGGAAATAGCGTTGGATCCGTTGAAGAGGTAGCCAAGGGCACTGATTGCATCTGTCACATTCAATTTGCCGTCGTCGTCCGTGTCCAGCGCGTCAAGGCAATACGGGGCTTCGCTTCCAAGGTAAAGGTACCCGAGGGTGAAGATGGCGTCTGTGATTTCCAGTTTCCCATTCTGATCACTGTCCCCGCGTATGAAGAAGCTTCCCTCCCCCGAGGTCGAAAATCCGAATGCGTTGCCCTGATGCGCGTACGTCAAGCGGCTCCCGAGCAACGCGTGAAGCACCCCGCACCCGAGCACAACAACACTACTCTTCAATAATTCTTGCACCATGTGTGACCTCGGAAAATACCTGGCTCAGTCAAAGAACCCGGACAAGGATCTCAAATAACTCCCCAAACCTCACAGAAACTATAAAGGCAAGTGCGGCATTGCCGCAAGTGGATGATTCAGGCGGCCGTTGATAAAATGTCGGCGCTCGGTGGGTCGAAGCCAAGAGACCCCATTGCGGCAGGCATCATTGGTCGAAAGAGTCAGAATTGGCACACTCAAGGCGGTACCATGTTGCGTCTCTTACCTTACATGCTTGTCCTGGGTCTTGGTCTTGTGGCAGGCGCGATCCTTGTTCGGCGAAGCGGACCCGGCTCCAACACGAACTGGGAGGCCAAGTACCGGGAGATCTTCAATCGCTACCGTGACCTCACTCGGCAGATCGAGGGCGCCGAGGACCGAGGTGAATTGAAGGCGAACAAGCTGCGTCAGAGACTGCTTGAAATCGTGGGGATCCTGCGAAGTGAGGAGGCCGAGGCCGCTACACTCATCCGGGCGGCCCTTGAAAAAACGGAGTTAGCATTGAGGGAGGTTTGAGTATGCTCCTCGCGGCCATGACTGAGACATCCTGCTCAACGCTCCCCCGCCGTCGGCACCCGAGGCGCCCGGCGCTTATCAGGCGCCGTGGGGAAGTAGGACAACGCCAGGCGGTCGGTGCGGGGGAGGCCTTCTTCCCCCGGGAGGAGTACAGTTGAGTTCCCGCCGCAAGAGTTTTTGGGGCGCCCTGGCTGCCAAGGGTTGGGTCCGGGCAGGTGGAATTTGTGTTGGGATATTGTCAAGCCCCTGCATCAGGGCGGAGTTCTTCTTCGATTTTTCCCTGGGCGCGGCATTTACCAACTCGGCACGTGTCGAGGTGGAGGACGACACCACCTTCCCCGAGACCACAGATAGCGAGCGCACAGGCTTCGACCCGTCTCCCGAGGTCGCCATTCGGTTCGGAGGCTGGATTGAGCCCCTCATGTGGCTCGGATTCGCGGCCGATTTCTCCCACTTTCAGGCCGAAGGTGGCCCCGTCGAAAGTAATCACATTTTTTCCTTCTCAACCCTCTTCATGGTCCGGGCCCCGATCCTTTGCTCGGGGCGATACCCCTACGGCCGATTGCAGCCCTACTTCGGAATCGGGCCGAGCCTCGTCCTTTCCGACTCTGTTGTCGACCTGAGGCCCGAGGTGCCAGAACGGATCAACACAACGGCTGTGGATCTCGGCCTCGACGTTCGAGCTGGCGTCGGCTGGGAGTTCGCGCCCCATTTCGTTTTGTTTGTGGAATACAAGTTCCTCTACTTCCGCCAAACGCTGGAGGAGACCTCCGACTTCACGTTCTTCGAAAGCGTCGACGCGACCGCGGAGACCACCTATACCTCGCGCGCCCACACGTGAGACATTCCGAATGGGCAGAGAAGGACCATCTCAAGTCTTCTGCTCTTTTCTGCTGGTGGGGGAGGCGGACCCTCCCCCACGACGGCTCGCCGTCCGAGCGGAGCGAGGGCGGCGGCAACAACGACACGCGGCCCCTCCGGTCCACGCTACGCGTGCGCCTCCGGGCCAGGCTCTCGGGAGCCGCCAGCTCGCCGCAAACCCCCGCCTCGGCGCCTGATGGGCGCCGGGCGCCTCTGGCGCAAGCAGCCACATCCTTTCGCAGGCTGCA
>SXIK01000135.1 GCA_005772855.1 Planctomycetia bacterium
GACTATTTGCGCGACAACATGAAGACGCAGCTGTCGCATCAGGTGCAGCAGCGGGGCCGTCACTTCGCGATCGTTGACGAGGTCGACAGCATCCTCATCGACGAGGCCCGAACACCGCTCATCATTTCGGGGCCGGCCGAAAAGACCTCTGCCCGCTACGACACCGCGAACCGTGTCGCGAAACGACTTGTCCGGGGGCAAGACTTTGAAGTGAAGGAAAAAGAGCGCTCGGTCATGCTCACGGAGGCGGGCATCGAGAAGGCTCAGAAAATCGTGGGCGTCCCGAACTTCTACGCCGGGAAAGACATGGAGTGGCCGCACCTGCTTGAGCAGGCCTTGAGGGCTCACCAGCTCTATCACAGGGATGTCGAGTACGTCATTCGGGACGGTGAGGTGGTGATCGTCGATGAGTTCACGGGCCGCCTCATGGAGGGCCGTACCTGGAGCGACGGGCTTCACCAGGCCGTGGAAGCCAAGGAGGGCCTATCGATCCGCGAGGAGAATCAAACCCTTGCCACGATCACCCTGCAGAATTACTTCAAGCTCTATGAAAAGCTTGCAGGAATGACGGGTACGGCGATGACCGAGGCCGTCGAGTTCGACCGGATCTACAAGCTAGAGGTCGTGGCGATCCCGCCCAACCGTCCGGTGCGGCGTATCGACGGGGGTGATGTCGTCTATCGCACCTCCCGCGAGAAGTACAACGCCATTCTGGACGAGATCGTGACGGTCAACGGTCAGGGTTTGCCGATCCTCGTAGGCACGGTGTCGGTGGAGAAGTCCGAGCTCCTCAGCGGCATGCTCCGGCGCCGAGGAGTTGCGCACGACGTCCTGAACGCGAAACACCACCAACGTGAGGCCGAGATTGTGGCGCTCGCCGGCCAGGAAGGACGCGTGACCATCTCGACGAACATGGCTGGCCGTGGAACCGACATCGTCCTGGGCCCAGGAATCGGTGAAAAGGGCGGCTTGCACGTGATTGGGACCGAGCGGCACGAGGCGCGCCGAATTGATAATCAGCTTCGCGGACGATGCGCGCGCCAGGGCGACCCGGGCTCATCGAAGTTCTTTCTCTGCCTCGAGGACGACCTCATGCGACGCTTTGCTTCCGACCGCGTCGGGTCGATCTTGAAGCGGTTGGGAATGAAGGAAGGCGAGGAGATCTCGCATCCGTGGGTCACGAGGTCGATTGAGCGAGCGCAGAAAAAGGTCGAGAACTATCACTTCGAGATTCGAAAGAATCTGCTCGAGTACGACGCCGTCATGAACGAGCAGCGCGGGCTTGTCTACCAGCAGCGTCAGGATGTTCTGGAAGGAAAGGGCCTCGATTTGATGGTCCGCGACATGATGGTGAACGTCTTGAATGACAGGGTGCCTTTTTACCTGAGCCTGGATGTTCCTGCTCCAGGTGATCTGGCAGAAGATGGTTCCACGCCGAACCACCCGCTGGACGAGCTGACAGCCTGGCTTCGCACGGCCTACGGACTGGACCTCACAGGCATGAGCGGGATCGTCCGCGATCGCTCGCTCCCCGAGCAGTCGGAGGCCGTGATCGAGCGGATCCTCGAGGCCTGGGACAGCGCCTATGCACAGAAAAGCGAGAAGTTCGGCAAGGACTTCATGCGTCGGATAGAGCAGTGGCTGCTTCTTGTCAAGATTGACGAGAAATGGAAGGACCACCTGCACGCCATGGATCACCTTCGCTCCGCCATCGGCCTTCGGTCGGTCGCGCAGATTGACCCCAAGGTGGCCTACAAGCAGGAGGGCTACCGAATGTTCAAGCAGATGATCGAGAGCCTGCGTAGCGAAGTGACCCAGCTGATCCTGAGAGTTGAAGTGCGTCGCGAGGACGAGCAGGAGCTGAAGCAGCGGGATCAGCTCGCGAACGCCGAGTATCGTCATGGCGGTCCGGGGGACGCGCCGGTGGATCGTCGCTCGCCAGAAACGGAGAACTCAGGCGACTCCGCACCGAAGGGGCCGATCAAGCCCATCGTCAACAAGGGCCCGAAGGTGGGTCGGAACGACAACTGCCCGTGCGGCAGCGGCAAGCAGTTCAAACGCTGCTGCGGTGTGGGTCACGAGGGATGAACCTGCCGGATTCCGCGGGGCCGACACCGCCTGGCCGCCCGGGGCCAACGCAGCCGGGCCGGCTGGCCCTGCTCCTCTCGAGTCTCACGGTGGACTTCCTTTACTTCCTGGCGACACCCCTCCTGCTTGCGCTTCTCATTCTTGCCTCCCGGGCCTTCACGCGGCCGAAGCTTGGGCGGGGGCTCCTCCGGAAGTTCGGCCTTGGGCTGAAGGCGCGAGACGGCTCTTCCCCGCTCCTGTGGATCCATGCGGTCAGCGTGGGGGAGGTCAACACGGCTGTGCCTCTTGTCGAGGCTCTCAGGCGAAGGTCTCCCGAACGGGAAATTTGCGTGAGCGTCTCGACATTTACCGGGTTCACTGTGGCAGAGAAACGACTCCGGGGCGTTTCGGTGATCTATGCCCCGCTTGACTTCTCCTTCGTTGTCAATAAATTCCTGCGCAGTCTGAAGCCACAGGCTCTCGTGCTCATCGAGTTGGAGCTCTGGCCCAACCTCCTTCTTTGCGCACGGAGGAAGGGTATTGCGGTGCTGGTCGCGAATGGTCGTCTTTCGGAACGATCCGCTCGCCGCTATCAGTGGGGGCGAGGTCTCACACGGCGGCTTTTTAACCTGCCCACTGCGTTTGGGGCCCAGAGTGAGGCCTGCCGTGAACGGTTTCTGAGCGTGGGTGTCGAACCCGCGAAGGTCCGCACCCTGGGAAACTTGAAGCATGACCGGGAACCCTCGCCGCTTGTCGCAAGAGCGCCCGGGATCCGGCAGCGCCTGGGTTGGAAGCCCGGGGAGACTCTCGTGCTCGTGGGGGGATCAACGCACCCTGGAGAGGAGTCAACGCTCCTGGCGGTGTATGGGCGACTGAGGGTTCGGTGGCCGCAATTGAGGCTGGTTCTCGCTCCACGTCACGTCGAGCGGCTCGAGGGCGCTGAGTTGAGCCAATGGGGCGCCACAGAGCCCATCACTCGTTGGAGCTCGATTCGTGACGGCTCCGAGATATCGCCCGTTGGTGGAATCCTCTGTGTGGACACGGTCGGCGAGCTCGAGATCTTCTATGCAGTGGCCGACATTGTCTTCGTGGGCGGAAGTCTTATCCCTCACGGCGGCCAGAACCTTCTCGAGCCGGCGCGCCTCTGCAAGCCGGTGCTCTTCGGCCCTTCATTTCACAACTTCGAGATGGAAGGCCATCTCCTGCTTGAGGCTGGGGCCGCCGTCTGCGTGGAGAACGCGGCCGAGCTCGAGAGTCGGCTCGCGGAGCTTCTCGCTGATGTCAAGGAGAGCGAGAGGCTTTCTAGAAGCGCCCGGAGTGTCACGGAGCGCCTTGGCGGCGCAGCCGTGAGGCATGTTGAGTGGATCGAGCTTTTTTTCCCAAAAACCGCTTGATACAATACGACGCTTTCGTATTCCGTTAACGTATCTGAAAGGAACCGAACCCGATGGCCGAACGCAGGCTCTTTACCTCCGAATGCGTCACAATGGGGCACCCCGACAAGATCGCCGACCAGATTTCTGACGCGATCCTCGACGCGATCATCGCCAACGACCCCATGGCGCGAGTGGCCTGCGAGTGCCTCGTCACAACGGGCGTGACCTTCGTCGCTGGCGAGATCACGACCGAGACGTACGTCGATATTCCCGTTGTCGTTCGCGAGACGATTCGTGAGATCGGCTACACGGACGCAGCAATGGGCTTCGACTTTGAAACCTGCGCGGTGCTCTCCAGTATCCAGCAACAGTCCGAGGACATCTCGATTGGCGTTTCCGAAGGCCAAGGGCTCTTCAAGGAGATGGGCGCCGGCGACCAGGGAATGATGTTCGGCTTCGCGTGCAATGAGACCCCCGAGCTCATGCCCCTTCCCATCTTGCTGGCACGCCAGATTGTCAACGAGCTGGCCCGCGCCCGTGAGTCCGGCGAGATCCATTTCCTCCGGCCCGATGGGAAGTCGCAGGTGACCGTGGAGTACGAGGGCGACAAGCCCCTGAGGGTGGAGGCTGTGGTCGTCTCCACGCAGCACACGCCCGAAGTCGACCATGAGACGATTTTCAAGCAAGTCAAGGAAAAGGTGATCCAGCGAATCATCCCCATCAGCCTGCTCGATTCACAGACCAAGTACTACATCAACCCCACGGGACGATTCGTCACGGGCGGGCCCAAGGGTGATACCGGGCTCACCGGTCGCAAGATCATTGCCGACAGTGATGGTGGCCGCGGCCGGCACGGAGGAGGCGCCTTCTCCGGCAAGGACCCTAGCAAGGTCGAC
>SXIK01000136.1 GCA_005772855.1 Planctomycetia bacterium
CCACCCTCGCTCCACCCTCGCTCCGCTCGGAGGCGAGACGTCGTGGGGGAGGGTCCGCCTCCGCCACCAGCAGAAACGAGCAGCAGACTTGAGATGGTCCTCCTCTGCCCATTCGGAATGTCTCACGTGTGGGCGCGCGAGGTATATACTCCGCGTGGCCAGGCTGGGGACCTCCTGGCCAACGCTTCCTCACCATCGGCGCCGGAGGCGCCCGGCGCTTATCGAGCGCCGATGAGGGGGAGGGCGCCGCCAGGTGGCCAGTGCGGGGCAGGTCTTCCTCCCCCTCGAGGACTATAGCAGCTCACTGAAACTGCCCGCCCCGGCACGGGTCTTGCTCCTTTTTTGTCGTGGCTAAGGGCCGAAAATCTGCCCGGGGACGTAAGTGTTTGGGAGAAAAGGTTTGAGGCCGGGCGGAGCGACCTCTCGGGGCCATGAGTCGACGGTCGCCAAATTACCCGATCGGCAATTTTTCTATGGTGCCTCATGAGAAAGCCTTCGATCCAATCTCAGTTCCAGCGAGGTTTCAGCTTGCTCGAACTGATGATCACCGTGGCGATCCTGACGTCCGTGACGCTTGCCGCAGCGCTGGTGGTGGTGCCCGTGGCGCGTGAGTCGCGGTTTCGTCGTCAGGTCGAAGCCGCGAACACGGCAGCACTGCGAGTGCTCGAAAAGATCCAGACTACATCATTCGGTAACCTTGTCGGGACCTATCCACAGGGTCACGTCGAGACGATTCCCGGGCTGAACTCGGGCAGCCTCACGATCCAGTACGTGGACCCGGCGGCCGACCCGCTGGAGATCCAGCTCGATGTGTCCTGGAACAGCCCCGAGGCAGGTACGATCGCTCGCACTTTTCACACGATGAGGACGGAGTAGAGCCATGCGTCACATTTCTCTGACAAGCACCGAAGGATTCACGCTCGTCGAGGCAGCCATTTCGATCGGAATTCTCGTGACTCTGATGGCCTCCGCCTTCTCGCTGGTCTTCGACATGTCGAGCTTCCTGAGGGATTACGACGACGATGTGACCGTACAGACGGAGGGTCAACGAGCCGCGTCGAGATTTCTGGAGGTTCTGAGGGAGTCGGGCCGTGTAACGATTGGCGGCGTCACCTATCCCAGGGTCGTGTCAGGGGGGGCAGAGCTGCAGTTTCGCGTGCTCCAGGATCTCGATGGAAACGGATACGCTTTCGACGCCGCCACCGGAGCGCTCGAGTGGTCGCCGAAGGTTTTCACGATCAAGACCGACGGCTCCGGCAGCCTTGGAGTTTACGATGGCGCGACGCCTGTCCATGCGCTGGGCCGCCACGTGACAGGGCTTGAGTTCTCCACGATCCAGGAGAACGCAGCGCTCCACCTGCGGGAGGTCCGCATGCAGTTCGAGGCGCGAAAACCGACAGGGAAAGGCCATGATGCCGTTTACGGGGTTGACACCAGTGTGCACCTCAGAAATTGATGCCGAAGTCGAGGCGTGGGTAGCGGCGTGAGGAGATTGAAGCCATGAAACACCACAGCGGTGAGATTCCATGCGTGCCGAACCAGCGAGGGTTAGAGGAGCGAGGCTCGGCCCTCTTCTTCGGGATTATCGTTGCCATGCTGCTCCTCCTGGCAACGGCGGGAGCGGTGAGTACGGCTCTCACGCTTGGCAAGGAGGCCAAGTACGAGCTCGACCAAACGCGGTCTCTCGCTCTTGCTGAGGGGGTCACGGAGAACGCGCAGCGTCTCATGCTCGAGAAGGTCTCCAACTTTGAGGTTCCCGCGACCTCGGGGACGGTCAGCATCGGCGCTCAGGGGTACCCGTACACGGTGCAGCCGATCGGATCCTCATTTGCCCAGCTGGACTCCGATGGTGTCACTCGCTCCGTGCAGCACTACAGCATTGTCTCGAGCGTGAGTGCGGGTGACGGCCTTGTAACCGTCGAGCGTATCGTTGACCTCACGATGACACCCCTTTTTCAGTACATGATCTTTTACCAGGACGATCTGGAAATCCTTCCTGGCCCCAGCATGACACTGGGTGGACGCGTCCACTCGAACGCAGACATCTACGTGGGTTGTGGCAACACGCTCACGGTCGACTCCGAGTACTTTCGGGCCAGTGGTCAGATTCTTCGTGAGCGAAAGAACGACGGCTCGACGTCGCCTGGCACGGTGAATATCAAGGTGAGCGGCAATACGTCCTACGTGGACATGGATGCGGGACATGATAGCCAGTACTCGGACTGGACCTCCTACGCGCTCTCCACCTGGAATGGCACCGTGCAGGACGGCTCCCACGGTGTCCGGGAGATCGGAGCGCCCGACATCAAAACGATCAAGGCCTTCCAGCCTGACGGGACAAAGGGCTTCTACCACGCCAGTGCGGGCCTCGTGATCCGGAACGGAACCGCCCTCGACTCGAGCGGAAATCCCGTCGCGCTTCCGGCGGGCGCGATCGCGGAGAAGACGATGTACGACGCTCGCGAGGGCAAGACGGTGACCGTCACCGAGGTCGATGTCAGCCTCCTGAACGCCTCGGGTCAACTGCCGGCAAACGGGCTCGTTTACGCTTATCGCACCGACACGAGCGCCTCGCAGCCGAACGGAATCCGGCTGACCAACGGTGCCGAGGTCCACAGAGCGTTGACGGTCGTGAGCGAAGATCCCGTCTACATTCACGGTGATTTTAATACGGTGGACAAGAAGGGCGTGGCCGTCATGGCAGATGCCGTCAATCTTCTCTCGAATGCCTGGAATGACTCGAAGGGATCGGGTGGGCCGCTGCCAGCGGCATCCGACACGACTTACAATCTGGCAATCGTGACGGGAAAGGTGCCGACCCCCGATGGTGGAGGCAGCTATTCCGGCGGTTTCGAGAACCTGCCTCGCTTTCATGAGAATTGGAGTGGCAAGACGGCCCGGATCCGCGGCTCCTTCATCAACATCTTCGACAGCGAGATCGCGAAGTCGCCGTGGCTTTACGGCGGCAACGTCTACACGGCCCCGAATCGGGACTGGCAGTACGACTCTGCGCTCATGGACCCGGCCAACCTGCCGCCGTTCACGCCGAGCGCGATTTATTTCCTTCGGGTCCTGTGGACCGACAGGGTGCCGCTGCCGTTTAGCCCTTGACTGCCTCTGGGGTCGGCTCCGCCCCGAGATTTCCGGGGTCGCCCTGCAGACCCACGTCGTCTCGATGGGGCTTGGTCTGAGTTTTTGAGGAATCCGGTTCACAATCGCAAGCCGGCCCTCCAGTGAAACGGACCAGAAGAAGTATCCCGGCCTCAGTCTTGTCCCAACCGCCTGTCCTGCGTGCCTTCGAGAGCACCGATTTGGAGCGGGGCGAGGCGCGAGTTTTTCCTTGCAGAGAACAGCAGCACTGGTTAGTTTCCCAACCGCCTTATCGGTACGCTGCGCCATCGGGAAGTTGCGAGGAACGAAGAGGCTGTTGGCTCACGGTGCAAAAAGCTGGGTTGAATAAGGGAACGAGGTAATGTCGTTTACTTGTGTTCTGATAGGAGAAGGGACTCTCCCGCTGCAATGCGCGCAGAGCCTTCTGCTGGAGGGCCACCGAGTCCACGGCATTGTGTCATCCGATGCATCTTTCCTGCGCTGGGCACAAGGGAAGGGAATACCCCATGCAGAGCCAACGCAAGACCTGGCCGGATTTTTGAGCCGGCAGCCCTTCGACTATCTTTTCAGCATCGTCAACGAGCACATCCTATCCCATGATGTTCTGCGGATACCTGGCACCTGCTCGATCTACTACCACGATAGCCCACTGCCAAGGTACGCAGGTACCCATGCCACCTCCTGGGCGCTCATGAATCGAGAAAAATGCCATGGGGTCACATGGCATGTGATCAGCGACAGAGTCGACGCGGGCGACATTCTGAAGCAGCGTCTCGTCGAGGTTGAAGATAATGAAACAGCCTTCACCCTGAACGGAAAGTGCTATGAAGCCGCCATTAGCTCATTTGCCGAGCTTGTCGAAGAGTTGTCGTGCGGCCGGGCAGTGGCCAAGAAGCAAGATCTGACTGAACGGACCTTCCATGCACGATACCGTCGACCTCCCGCAGGGTGCATATTTTCGTGGAGCCGTGACGCTCTCGATATCAGTGCCTGTGTGCGGGCACTGGATTTTGGGCCGTATCAAATTCGCTAGGGATTGCCAAATTCCCCTTTGGCCGAGATCTTGTCGCAGTCCGGGAAATCGAAGTGCGGGAAGATTTCTCGCGCATGCCTGCGGGAACCATTACGAAAATCGAGCCAGGCGGCATCACTGTTGCCACGGGCAGCCACGACATTGTCCTGCGCAAGCTGCGGGCGATCTCTGGCAAAGATCTCGCTATCCTCGACGCCGTCGGAAAGTTCGGCCTGTTCGAAGGTCTTCAGCTCAAGGACCTCGATCCAACGACTACCGAGCGCATAACAGCCTTTAACGCGGCCGTTGCGAGGCATGAAGCGTTTTGGGTAGAGCGGTTAGAGACGTCAGCGCCTGTCACCCTCACCCACGCGGTTCGGAGTGTCTCGAGAGATTCCAACGTGACGCGATGCGCATCTCTTTCCATTCCTCTGCCTGTGGAGATCGTGAGCCTCCTCCACGAGCGCTCAAGAATGGAGAAGCCAGACGAGCTCCTGTTGACTGCTTTTGCAGCCTATCTTGCCCGCATTGGAGGGGTTGAGTGCTTTGACATCGGATTCAGCGAGCCAGCTCTGCGACGCGAAGTGGCGGGACTGGAGGAGGTCTTTGCGACCCAGATTCCGCTGCGATTGAAAATCCCTCATCTCGCCAGCCTCGAAGAAGCACTTCCTGCGGTACGGCGCGAGTTGGAGCTGGTGCGAGGACACAGGACGTATGCCCGCGATACTCTCTGTAGATATCCTGCCCTTCATTCGGCGTCTGCAAGTCTGCAAGGCAATTTGCTGCCGGTCTCGGTCTGGTTTGCCGATGGGGTCAATGAGCTCGTGGCGATTCCCGAGTCTGAATTTACGCTTGTCCTTCCGAAAGACTGCGAAGCGCTCCGGGCAGTCTACAGTACCGCGGCTTTTGATGCGGAAGCCGTCACGAGAATACTGGGCCAGTTCAACACTTTTCTTGTGGCTCTGGTTGCAGACCCGAGCCGACCTGTCGCCGAGCTGTCCTTGCTCAGTGCAGCCGAGCGCCATCGGCTGCTTGTGGAATGGAATGATACGGCCGTTGAGTATCCCCGCGACCGTTTGATGCACCAGTTGTTTGAGGAGCAGGCGGCGCGCACGCCCGATGCTGTGGCGCTCGTGCACGGGAACAAGACCTTCTCCTATGGGGAGCTCGAGGCACGCTCCAATCAGCTGGCGCATCACCTGATTGCGCGCGGGGTCCGCCCTGACAGCCGAGTGGCGATCTGCATGGATCGTAGCCTGGACATGGTGGTCGCCATGCTGGGGACGTTGAAGGCAGGCGGTGCCTATGTGCCCCTCGATCCGGTCTACCCGGCCGATCGGCTGAGTCACATGCTGACCGACAGCGAGCCTGTTGCGGTGCTCACTCGGGCGCGGTGGAAGGAGGCCTTGCCTGCTACTCTGATTCCAGTGATTGCGCTGGATGCCGACTGGCCGACTATCGGCGGCGAGGCGATAGAGCCACCGGATGCTGCGACACTTGGCCTCACACCGGAGCACATTGCTTACGTCATCTACACGTCGGGCTCCACCGGAATGCCCAAGGGGGTGCTGTTGTTGCACCGAGGCATTTGCAATCACCTGCACTGGATGGCGGATGTCCTGGGCATCAACTCTTCAGATCGCTTCCTGCAGAAAACCTCGATCAGCTTCGATGCCTCGATCGTTGAGATTTTTGCCCCACTGCGAGCTGGAGGCAGTGTGGTCCTGGCGCAAGCGGACGGAGAGTTTGATACGGGCTATCTCGTTGAAGCGATTCAAGAGAATGAAATCACGATCCTTCAAATGGTTCCCTCCGCATTGAAAGTTCTGCTCCTGGATCCGGCATTCCGAAGCTGCAGAGGTTTGCGGTATCTTATTTGTGGCGGCGAAGCGCTTGAGCGAGAGCTCGCGCGCGAGGTGCAGGTGCAACTTCCCGGCGTCACACTGGGCAACTTTTACGGACCGACTGAAACGAGCATCGACGCGACCTGGCACCTGCTGAAGACGCTGGCTGAAGGTCCCGGGACGGTTCCGATTGGCCGCCCCGTGGCCAACGTGCGCTGTTACGTGCTGGATCGTCATTTGCAGCCAGTGCCGGTTGGAATCGTCGGGCAACTTTACGTGAGCGGTGCGGGCCTGGCGCGTGGTTACCTCCACCGCCCTGAATTGACCCGGGAGTGTTTTGTTGCCGATCCTTTCCGTGCCGGGGAGAGAATGTACGCCACCGGAGACCTTGTGAGGTATCTGCCAGGGGGCGAAATCGAGTACGTTGGGCGTTCGAATCAGCAAATCAAGATCCGGGGATATCGTGTCGAGTTGGGCGAGATCGAGGCCAGGCTGGCCGCGCTTCCAGGAGTGACTCAGTGTGTGGTCATCGCCCGAGAGGATTTCGCCGGCGACAAGCGGCTGGTGGCCTACATTGTTCCTCAGGCTGACATGCCTGCTGCCGAGGTCCTGCGTGAACGCTTGCGTCTCAGCCTGCCCGAGCACATGGTGCCGCAGCGTTTTGTGAGACTCGGCGGCATTCCTCTCCTGCCCAGCGGGAAGATCGACTACAAGCACCTGCCTGCGCCCGAGTGGGGACTGCCGGCAGAGGGCCCCGCGTTTGTTCCCCCACGCAATGCAATCGAAACAACGCTGGCGGGGATCTGGAAAGAGGTCTTTGGTCTGGAGCAGGTTGGTGCCCACGATGACTTCTTTGAATTGGGAGGCCATTCTCTGCTGGCGATCCGGATAGTCGCGAAAGTCTCCAGCGTCCTCAAAGTCGTCATGCCTCTTCACTGGCTGTTCGTCGCACCGACGGTGGCGGGCCTCGCTCAGAAGCTGAGCGGGGTAACTGGCATGCGCCCGACAGGCGACTCTGGAGTTCCCGCTGAAATCTCTGAGCGCCGGGCTCCGCAGTCGGCGACCGAACGTCGCTTGCTTGCGATATGGAAGCGTATGGGGGGCGAGGACGTGGTCAATATCCGCGACAGCCTCATCGCGCTTCAGGGACCCGCGAACCGAGTCGATCGGCTGTTGGCGGAACTGAGTGCTGAGTTCGGCGTGTTCGTTGAAGGATTTCCTGTCAGCAAGTTCTTTGAGAGGCCCACCATCGAGGCGCTGGCGCGAATCATCGACGCTGGCATCGAGCCACCATCGCAGTTGCTTGTCTGTCTTCAGCCACGCGGAAGTCAGCGCCCGCTATTCCTCATCCACGCGGGCGGCGGCTATGTGTTTTTCTACCGTGCGCTTGCCATGCGTCTCGGGTCAGATCGCCCCGTCTACGGTGTGCGTGCAGAGACAAGATTGAATGGGTTGGGCTCCCTGGTTGAGCGTAACAAGAGAGTCGAAACCCTGGCGGCGCGATATATCGCGGAGATCAAGACCGTGCAGGCAAGGGGCCCGTACTCCCTCGGGGGCGCTTGCATTGGCGGAGTCATTGCGTTCGAGATGGCAAGGCAGCTTCGGGCGCAAGGTGACGAAGTCGCCGATCCGGTGCTGCTCTTCGACTCCTTCATTGATAACAACCTTCACAGCGACTCCGTGAATCGCCCTGCTCTGAGAAGTCATCTGGAGTATCTGCAGAGGAGATTTGTCTCCCACCTGGATCGTTCTTCCCAGATGGGCGGCCTGGCCGGGCTTCAATATCTGTTGCGCAAGGTGCTGGGCAATGCTCTGAAGATATTCAGTATTCTTCCGGGCCTGATCCGGGCGCAGGCACTCAAGCCCTGGCTTGTGCTTTCGGACCTTGCCCACGCGATCCGGTACAAGCTCGGCAGGCTTTGGGGAAAAGAGGTGCAGGCCGAACAGTTTCAAAAATGGATCATGGATCAGTTCATGAGCCGCGCCCTTCAATTGCTTCGACGGTACATCCCGGGCGTCTATGAGGGTCAGATCGTTCTATTCAAGGCTCAGACCGGGGAAGACACGAGCTCAATGTGGACCGGCCTCGCGAGGGGCGGCATGGTTGTTCACGAGCTACCGGGTGAGCATCTGCACATGCTGGAAGAGCCTACTGTGGTCAGGACTGCAACTCTGGTGCGCAAGTACCTGCAGTGGGATCCAGAACCACGGGAGGGGACCTGGCGGCGAGAGGCCCGGCAATGGCGGGAAGAGCTCAACGCTGCTGGTTCAGACCCCAAGCCGCTCGGCAGGGCTCCTGGAGTTGACCCGGGTCAGGCTGGGATCTGAAATGAGGGTCAAGTGGGGCTCTCTTGGAGTTCAGACGGATCGTGTTGGCCAAACGGGGGCTTTCAAGGGTTCGTTGTGGCAGTGCCTCCGGTTTATTGATGCAACTGTTGCTTAAAAACGCTATCTTTATGGTCATTGTTCTTGTCTTGGATCCAGCTTTACCAGAAAAAACCAAATATGAGCAAGGCAACGATTCCCAGGGGCAAGAAAGTGCCTGCGATTCCTCCCCAAGCGGCCCCTCTTGGTTCGGTCACCGTCGTGCCAGCACCGAAAGTACCCACTGGCGGCGTGAAATTGATCCAATACCTTGAGCGGGAGGGTGTTGAATACGTCTTCGGGCTCTCAGGTGGCGCGGCGATGCCGATCTTTGACGCGCTAGTTGACTCAAAAATCAAGCTCATCCTGACCCGCCATGAGCAAGGGGCCACGCACATGGCCGATGGGTACGCCCGATCGACCGGCAAGCCCGGCGTGGTCCTCGTGACTTCCGGCCCTGGTGCCACCAATACGGTGACGGGCCTTTTGACGGCGCTCATGGACTCGGTGCCGATCATTGTGCTCACGGGCCAGACGATCTCCTCCATGCTCGGCAAGGACGCCTTTCAAGAGGCCGATGTGACGGGGATTACCTATCCCGTCGTCAAGCACAGCTACCTCGTCAAGAATACGAATGACATTCCTCGAATCGCCAAGGAGGCTTTCCACCTTGCGACCACAGGTCGACCGGGTCCGGTGCTCATCGACCTGCCCAAGGACATCACGAGCGGTCCCTGCACCGCTCCGTTCGTCGAAGAGGTGGACCTTCCAGGCTACCACGTTCCGGGCCGCGCCAAATCCGACGAACTGAAGCAAGCTGCGGAGTACCTCTCCAGGGCGAAACAGCCTGTTCTCTACGTGGGTCAGGGAGCGGTGATTTCAGACGCGGGGAAGGCCATCTATCAGCTTGCTGAAAAGCTGCAGGCACCCATCGTAAACACGCTCCTCGGTAAGGGCGCCGTTCCTGAGGACAAGCCACTTCACCTTGGCATGCTCGGAATGCACGGCACCGCTTACGCAAACAAGGCCGTGACGTATTGCGACTGCATCATCGCAATCGGCGCTCGCTGGGATGACCGCATCACGGGCAAATTGAGCGAGTTCTGCAAGGATGCGAAGAAAATTCATGTTGATGTCGATCGGGCGGAGTTCAACAAGGTCGTGCGTCCCGATGTGAGCCTTCTCGGCGATGCTCGACTCGTGGTAGAGGATCTCCTCCCGTTGGTGACCCGAGGCGACACGTCGGACTGGCTAAAGCAGATCAACGGCTGGCGAAAACAGTACCCTCTCAGGTACCCCCGCAAGGGCGGCCTCAGGGCGCAGCATGTACTCGACCGGCTGGACAAGCTAGGCGGCCGTCAGGCCATCATCAGTACTGATGTGGGCCAGCACCAGATGTGGGC
>SXIK01000137.1 GCA_005772855.1 Planctomycetia bacterium
CATCGCACAGCCCACGCTCGCGCTGTCCCGCGTACCCGTGATCACGGGAGATCACTTCGAGGGGCGGCACGTGGACCTGAGGCCCTACATTCTCTACGGGAAGGACATCTACGTCCTGCCCGGCGGGCTCACCCGGGTGGCCCTCAAGAAGGGATCTCTCGTCGTGAACTCCTCCCAGGGAGGCGGAAGCAAGGACACGTGGGTTCTTTCGTCGGATGGAGGGTCTAGGACGTGCTAAGTCGAGTTGCAGAAGCCGTCTATTGGTTGAGCCGATACATAGAGCGTGCGGAAAACGTGGCGCGGTTTGTTGACGTCAATCTGCAGTTCACGCTGGACCAGCCGACAGGAACAGAAGCTCAGTGGGAGCCGCTGGTGGCCACGACTGGGGACTCGGCGCTCTTCCGGGAGCGATTTGATGACCCCAGCCGCGAGAACGTGATCCACTTCTTGACGTTCGACGAGCAGAATCCCAATTCCATCCTGTCGTGCCTACGCTCGGCGCGCGAGAACGCACGCTCTGTCCGCGAGGCGATCTCCTCCGAGATGTGGGAGCAGGTGAACAAGTTCTACCTCATGGTAAGCGCAGCGAGGACGGACGGACGGGCGACCAGGTCACCCCACGATTTTTACAGCGACGTCAAAAACGCGGCGCACCTCTTCGGCGGCGTCACCAACGCCACGCTCTCGCACAACGAGGGCTTCCACTTCTCCAGGCTCGGTTGTCTCATCGAGCGGGCCGACAAGACCACGCGGCTTCTCGACGTCAAGTACTTCGTGCTGCTGCCATCGGTTAGCCATGTGGGCACAACGTACGACGATATTCAGTGGGCGGCCGTACTCCGCTCGGCAAGTGCCTTCGAGATGTACCGCAAGAGATTCGGCCGCATCTCTCCCCCACACATCGTCGAGTTTTTGTTGTTGGACCACGAATTCCCCCGATCCGTTCACTTCTGCCTGATGAAGGCGGATCGGTCACTTCATGCAATCACCGGGACCAACCCAGGATCCTTCCACAACGCCGCGGAGCAGCGCCTGGGACAGATTGTGGCGGAGCTCTCCTTTGCGCAGATCAGCGACGTGCTTCGTTCCGGCTTTCACGAATTTCTCGACGGCCTTCAGATCAAGCTAAATGTTGTCGGTGATGCGATTCACGACACGTTTTTTGCCTTGCGGCCGATCGGCAACGGCGCCTCCGTCGGTTGACCTCGGAGGTCGCCGTCGTCTGCCCACCCCTTGAAACCACCCACATGCCAATTCTCATCGCTCTGCGCCACCTCACCGAGTACAGGTACGATCGTCAGGTCGAGCTCCTCCCGCACGTGGTGCGTCTCCGCCCTGCGCCTCACTGCCGGACGCCTATTCTGGGCTACTCGCTCAAGGTCGAGCCCTCGAACCACTTCATCAACTGGCAGCAGGACCCCTACTCCAACCATCTGGCCCGCCTTGTTTTCCCGAAGAAGAGCGACAATCTGCGGATCGAGGTGGAACTCCTGGCCGAGCTCCGGGCGTTCAATCCATTTGATTTCTTCATTGATCCATCGTTTGAACAATATCCCTTCGTCTACGAACCCACACTCTCCCGTGAGCTGAGCCCGTATCTCGAGGCGGGCGATCGCGGACCGCTTCTCAACAAGGTTCTCTCGACGCTACGGCGCGAGAGGGTACGCACCATCGACTACCTTGTCGAGATCAACCAATTCTTGCAACAGCTTGTGCGCTATCTCATCCGCATGGAGCCAGGTATCCAGACCTGCGAGGAGACGTTGCAGAGCTCGAGCGGGTCATGCCGCGACTCGGCTTGGCTCATGGTGCAGATCCTGCGCGGACTGGGCATCGCGGCGCGGTTTACGTCCGGCTACCTGATCCAGCTCGTGCCGGACGAAAAGCCCGTCGATGGCCCGAGCGGTCCACCCGCGGACTTCACCGACCTACACGCATGGGCCGAGGCCTACCTTCCGGGCGCGGGCTGGATTGGCCTGGATCCGACCTCCGGCCTCATGGCAGGAGAGGGGCACATCCCGTTGGCGTGTTCCGCGGATCCGATCACTGCCGCGGCCATCTCCGGATCTTACCTCTGGGATCGGCTACCGGGAGAGGGAGAAGACGCTCGCGCCACTGAGGAGCTGACCTTCCAGATGGCGGTGACCCGGTTCGACGAGTCTCCGCGTTCAACCAAGCCCTACACCGATGCAGAGTGGAAGGCCATCGACACGCTGGGGCACAAGATCGACGCCGAACTCGAGTTGGCCGATGTCCGGCTCACACTCGGTGGCGAGCCGACCTTTGTATCGACGAAGAACCGCGATGCGCCGGAGTGGAATACCGCCGCGCTGGGTGACGAGAAACGCCGTATAGCGGACGAGCTCCTCCGGCGGCTGCAAGCCCGCATCGCACCCGGCGGCTTACTCTTCCACGGCATGGGCAAGTGGTATCCCGGCGAGCCAATACCGCGCTGGGGGTATGGCTGCTACTGGAGAAAGGACGGGGACCCAATCTGGCGGGATGTCGAGCTGTTCGCAGTGGAGGGCCGGGGGGGGCATTGCGGGGAGTCGGAGGCCCGTCAGTTTATCCGCCGTCTCGCTGAGCGGCTCGAGCTCGATCCGAGCAGCCCGATTGCGGCTCACGAGGATGCCTGGTACTACCTCTGGCGCGAGCGTTGTCTGCCGATCAATGTCGACCCCTTCGAATCCAGGCTCGAAGATCCGGAGGAGCGCAAGCGCCTTCAGCGCGTGTTTGACCAGGGCCTACGCGCCGTCGTCGGGTATGTGATGCCGCTGCGCAGGGAAGTTGCTTCGAGCGGCAGCCGACGCTGGCAGAGTGGCCAGTGGACACTGCGTGAAAAGCGCCTTTACCTGCTACCCGGGGACTCGCCCATGGGTTTCCGTCTCCCGCTCGACGCGCTGCACTGGGAAGCGCAGGAGAGAATCCATCAGGTCCTGGAGCGTGACCCTCTGGAGCCGCGAACTGATCTCCCGCGGTATCCCTGTCGGGACACCGAAACATTCGGACAACCTCGCGTCATTGCCCAGGCGCCCCCGGGCATGGCTACTTTCTCGGCGGCAAGAGCCGCCGGCGGCAACCAACCAATCGTCCGTACCGCGCTGTGCGTGGAGCCGCGTGGAGGCATCTTGCACATCTTCCTTCCACCGGTCTCGCTGGTGGAGGACTGCCTGGATCTCCTGGCGCGCATCGAGGAAACCGCGCACGACCTGAGTCTTCCGGTAAGGATCGAGGGCTACGCTCCACCTTACGACCCGCGCCTTCAGCACCTCCAGATCACTCCGGACCCGGGTGTTCTCGAGGTCAACGTGCACCCGTCAGGTAGCTGGTCGGAGTTGGTCAAGAACACGAGTGTGCTCCATGAAGAGGCACGCCAGCTCCATCTCACCGCAGAGAAGTTCCTGCTCGACGGACGCCCCACCGGAACGGGCGGGGGCAACCACATTCTACTGGGCGGGCCCACTCCTCAGGACAGTCCAATCCTGCGCCGGCCGGACCTCCTGCGGAGTTTGATCGCGTACTGGCAAAACCACCCGGCGCTGTCCTATCTCTTCAGCAGTGTCTTTATCGGACCCACGAGCCAGGCACCACGGGTCGACGAGGCCCGCAACGACAGCCTTTACGAGCTGGATATTGCCTTCCGCCAGCTTTCGAACGGAAGTGTCGACCAGGGATCAAGCCCCCCGTGGATCGTCGACCGCCTCTTCCGCAACTTGCTGGTTGATGTCACCGGCAACACGCACCGCGCCGAGTTCTGCATTGACAAGCTATATTCTCCCGAGACCGCGAGCGGCCGCCGCGGCCTCCTCGAGATGCGCTCCTTTGAGATGGCTCCCCACGAGCGGATGAGTCTGTCGACCCAGCTCCTCGTGCGGGCGCTCGTGGCCTGGTTCTGGAGGACCCCGTACCGGCAACCCCTCGTCCGCTGGGGCACGCAGATCCACGACCGATTCATGCTCCCGCATTTCTTGCAGCAGGACCTCGAGGAAGTCGTCGAGGACCTGAGACGGGCGGGCCACATGGTCGACCCGGCCTGGTTCCGGCCTCACCTCGAGTTTCGATTTCCGCAAATCGGCTCCGTGACATGCCAGGGCGTGCACCTGGAGCTCCGGCCAGCCCTTGAGCCGTGGCCAGTACTGGGTGAGGAACCAGGGGGTGGAGGGCAGGTGCGGTTTGTCGATTCGTCCGTCGAGCGGCTTCAGGTAATGATCGAAGGGCTCACGGAAAAACGCCATGTGGTGACGTGCAACGGCAGGCGTGTCCCTCTCCACCCCACAGGGGCGACCGGGGAATTCGTTGCGGGTGTGCGCTTCCGTGCCTGGCAGCCGCCTGCCTGTCTTCATCCAAGGATCCCCGTCCATGCGCCCCTCGTTTTCGACCTCGTCGATGCGTGGCAGGAGCGTGCGATTGGAGGCTGCACCTACCACGTGGTCCACCCCGGCGGCCGAGCCTTCGACACTCTCCCCATCAACTCGCTCGAGGCCGAGAGCCGCTGGCGAGCCCGGTTCTGGCCGTTGGGCCACTCGATCGGTACCGTGCCCGTGCCGCCCGAGGAGCGGCAAGTGGAGTATCCCATGACCCTGGATTTGAGACGGCCCGAGTCTGCGTGCCTCAAGGTGCCTGCCGGATGAGGCCGGCAAAGCTCAACAACGCTCGAGCGCCGCAGCCCGGAGTGATCTCTGGCATCCAGTACACCTGTGCCTCGGATGGGTTGGACGAAATGGTGGATGCGACGGGCAGCACGCGAGCTCACTGGCTGCCCTTTGTTCGATCTCTCGAGGGGATGGGAATGGAGCAGGTGAATCAGAGCTGGCAAGAAGCACGCCACCTCATTCGCGAGTACGGCGTGACGTACAACGTATATGGTGATCCACACGGCACCGAGCGTCCCTGGGAGCTCGATCCAATTCCCCTTTTAATCCCTCAAGAGCAATCGAGGGGCCTGGCGGATGCGCTGGCGCAGCGCGCACGCCTCCTCGAGCTGACTCTCGCGGATCTTTATGGTCCCCAGACACTGCTCCGGGAGCAAATTCTTCCGCCCGAGCTCGTCTTCGCAAACCCCGGGTTTCTGAGGCCCGTGCATGGCGTGCGTCCCGCGGGAGGTCGATACCTTTCCATCTATGCCGCCAACCTGGCCCGGGCGCCCGACGGGACGTTCTGGTGCCTCGGGGATCGAACGCAAGCGCCATCGGGTGCCGGCTACGCACTCAAGAACCGCATCGTCCTCTCGCGAATGCTCCCGGATGTGTTTCGCGAGCTCAGAGTCGAACGCCTCGCCCACTTCTTTCAAGGGCTGCGACAGTCCCTGCGCGAGCTGTCGCCGACAAATTGCGAGGAGCCGAGAGTCGTCCTTCTCACTCCCGGGCCCTACAACGAAACCTACTTCGAGCACGCCTTTCTGGCCCGCTACCTCGGCTTCACGCTGGTGGAAGGAGCGGACCTCACCGTGCGGGACAACAAGGTCTACCTGAAGCTGCTCGAAGGCTTGCAGAGGGTAGATGTGATCTTCCGACGCCTCAACGACGATTTCTGCGACCCCCTCGAGCTGCGGGGAGACTCCTTCCTCGGCGTGCCGGGACTTGTCCATGCGGTAAGGCAAGGCAATGTGGCTGTAGCCAATGCACTCGGAAGCGGGCTGGTAGAAGCGCAAGCGCTTACGCCATACCTCGACGCACTGTGCCGGCATCTCCTGTCGGAAGATCTGAGGGTTCCATCCGTCCCCACCCTGTGGTGCGGAAATCACAATTCTCTACAGATGGTCCTCTCACGCCTCGATCGGATGCTGATCAAGCCAGCGTTCGGAGCGACACGGATGGAGCCGATTTTCGGCGACAGCCTCACGGCGGACAAGCTGAAGGAGCTTGAGACGAGGCTGCGCACCACGCCCGAGGCCTTCACAGCCCAGGAGATCACACCGCTCTCAACAGCACCCGTGCTGGTCGACGGCAGGCTCGAGGCAAGGCCCGTGGTCCTCCGCACATTCCTGGCAGCCCGCCAGGACTCCTACTCGCTCATGCCGGGTGGGCTCACCCGCTTCAGCGCGGCGACGCTCACGCGGACTGTCGCCATGCAAGATGGTGGCGGCAGCAAGGATACCTGGATGCTGTCGAATGAGCCTGTCGGATCGTTCAGCCTTCTCCCGCAGCGGGCCCAGCCCATCGAGATCACGCGCGGCGGTGGCGACTTGCCCAGCCGCGTTGCAGACAACCTGTTCTGGTTGGGCCGCCACGCCGAGCGGACCGACGGGCTTACGCGGCTCTTGCGCGGAATCCTGGTGAGATGCACGGAACGCTCGGGGCTCACGGAGACGCCAGAGCTCCCGGCACTTCTCACGGCACTCCCGCCATCCTCGCAACTCAACGCCGACACCTTCGAGGACCCGCGTACTGCCCTTGAAACCCGAAGGGGGGTACGCCCCGAGGATCTGCTGGAGCTCATCTTGAATCCGAACCGCACCGGAAGCCTGGCCTTCGCGCTGAGCACGGTACAACAGGTCGCAGGAATGGTGCGAGACTACCTGTCCGTGGACATGTGGCGCGTCCTCGCGGGGCTTGGAGTGGACCGGACTCAAGCCTCCGCTGGCCCCCCCCCCCAGACGGCATGCGAAGACGCCCCTCGCCTCCTGAGCGAAGGCCTGGATTTTCTCGATACGACAGTCGAGTCGCTGGCCGCGTTCAGCGGACTTGCTGCCGAGAGCATGACCCGCGGAGCCGGCTGGAGATTCCTCGACATGGGTCGGCGCCTCGAGCGCTCCGTTCACCTGCTAAGCCTGCTGGAACATGCGCTGGGGCTAACTCGTGGAAATGAGGGGCCACTCCTCGAGGCCGTGCTCGAGGTGGCGGACAGTTCGATGACCTACAGGCGCCGGTATCTGGGCGACCTCCAGGCCGCCGCGGTTCTCGATCTCCTTCTCACCGACCGGACGAATCCGCGCTCGCTGATTTTCCAGCTCCTCGCGCTGGCGGACGATGTGCGGAACCTTCCGAGCCGAAAGGACAATTTCGAGGAAACACTCGCCCTCGAAACCCTTGCCGCACTGAGACTCGCGGAGATGGAAGAGCTGGCGGTCGCGGACAAGAGAGGGCGCCGATCGAACCTCGTGGCCCTTCTGCGAAACCTTTCGTCGAAGCTGCCCGTATTTTCGGATCTGATCACCGAGCGCTACTTGAGCCACTTACAGGCCTCTCGACACCTCGGCGGAAATCGCTCCGGGGGGAGAGAATGAAACTCCAGGTCATTCACCGGACTATCTACGCGTACTCAAAACCTGTCTCGCTATGCCACAACGTGGCGCACCTGTCGGCTCGCGCAACTGCGCAACAGACCCCGCTCCACAGAGAGCTGGAGGTGCAACCAAGCCCAAGGAGCTTCGCGACGTTCACAGATTTTTTCGGCAATGCAGCCCACTTCTTTTCGGTGGAAGAGTCTCACCAACAGCTCAGTGTGACCGCGGCACAGACGGTGGAGGTCACACCGCACTCTACGGTCGACCCGGGCGTCTCCCCGCCCTGGGAGGAAGCGCGCACCAGCTCAAGCAAGTCCCTCGAGGTCCATCCCTTCACCCTGGCCTCAACCTACATCAAGCCATTTGCCGAGATAGCGGCCTATGCGCTGGTGTCGTTTCGACCCGGCCGCCGGATGCTCGATGCCGCGCTCGAACTGACGCGGCGCATCCATGAGGAGTTCGAATACGATCCGAACGCCACGACGATCAGTACTCCGGTCCAGGAAGTCCTAGAGAGGCGACGCGGCGTCTGCCAGGACTTTGCGCACCTTGAGATCAGCTGCCTGCGGTCTCTGGGGCTAGCGGCACGCTACGTGAGCGGCTACCTCCGCACGCTTCCTCCGCCCGGGGAGCCACGCCTCGTCGGCGCCGATGCGACACACGCGTGGGTTTCGGTGTACTGTCCGAGCCTGGGCTGGGTGGATCTAGATCCAACGAACAACTTGATCCCCTCGGAGGGTCACGTGCTCCTCGCCCATGGCCGCGATTTTGACGACGTCACTCCCATCAAGGGAGTCATTCTCGGGGGCGGTGAACACTCCGTCGCGGTGTCTGTCGACGTGTGCCCGGTACCGTAAATGGCACCCAGTTGACAGAGGCCTGCGACACCTACTCAGCCGTCCGTGGCCAGGGCTACAAACAGCCGAGTAGGTGGTGTCTGCAATCGTTCGAGAGCGTGCCTTGCCTTACCTCGGCACTCGAAAGCAAGGTGCTCTGGCCGCCCCGCACGCCGTCTCGAACAGACTCATTTACACATGACTTTCCCGGCAAGCCTTGCCACGATCAGGAACTCTCGGATCGTCCTACAAGCGACACTTCTCGGGGCATCCGACGATCACGACAGCTGGTGAGAAACCGTCACTCGGGCGGCACACGCACACGCTGGCGATCGATGGCCGACATTCCATCATTGGCCTCCTGTGGTCTTGCCTCATCCAGTGGAGTCAGCTTTCCAAGAATCCAGTTCTTAAACGCCCTGTTGGCTGGCAACCATCCACGCGCAAACGTCATTCCACAGATCACCTGGGGCGCTTGAAATAAGGAATAGCGCTTGAAGATCCCCAGCCTCATGCTGCCTGAACGCCTCTCCCTCGAAGCGTGAGCCACGCGCGTAATTCCCCCTAGTGGAGAACTTTTGGTCCACGAAGAACCTGTGCTTTTTTCACCTCGCCATTGACCTCGAGGCGAGATCAGTCGGGCTTGCGGCCCGACCTGGACTGTAAACCCTCTTTCTCGATCCGCCGCCACGCGAGTGAAGACTCCCTTCACACGGAAGGGAGGTCATTCTGGCGAAGGTGCACTGACTTCGAGAGCCCACCGGGCTGCACCCCAATGATCGCCTGGTCATCGGTCACGTCCGCCGCGGGGAAAATCCCATGGATATCAAAATCCTGCGCGTCTTCGGCGCAAGCCATGGACTTAAATTGAATTCATGGAGCGAGTAGGAGTTCCCGGAAACCTCTCGTGGCTCCGCGGCATAGCTTTTGCCGGTTGGTTCAGCTTCGCATGCCTGCTTTGAGTGAAGAGACTTGGATCGCCCTCCTGTATTCCGCGCTTGCGCTTGGCGCACTCTTTTGCTTGCTCGGCATCTGGCAGCGGAGGATTCGACAGCACGCAACCGCCCTGGCCCGCGCAGAGATTCAGGACGCTCGAGAGCGGCGCGTGGACGCACCCATGGCGCAGCATCCGCAGATCGACGTTCTTCGCTGCATCGGCTGCGGAAGCTGCATCCGCGCCTGCCCCGAGGACCAAGTCATTGGGCTCATCAGTGGCGTCGCGCACATCGTGCAAGGCTCCCGATGCGTCGGCCACGGGCTCTGCGCCGAAGCGTGCCCCGTGAACGCGTTGACGATCGGGCTCGGCGACTTGGCTCTCCGACCCGACATCCCTGTCGTTACGTGTGACCTCGAATCGAACGTACCTGGCGTGTTTCTTGCCGGCGAGGTCGGCGGGATGGCCTTGATCCGCAATGCCGTGGACCAGGGCTCTGGCGTTGCTTCCAACATTGCACATCGCCTCGGGCTGAGAGGTAGGGCCAACGATTCGCGCGTGGCTGATGTACTCGTGGTCGGAGCTGGGCCTGCCGGCATCTCCGCAATATTGAAGTGCGTGGAGTTGGGCCTCAGCTACATCGCGATCGATCAAGAAGACGCCGGTGGCACGATCCTCAAGTACCCACGGCGCAAGCTCGTCATGACGCAGCCAATTGATATTCCTCTTTACGGCTCCTTGAAAGGCAAGGAGCACTCAAAGGAGGATCTACTCGCGCTCTGGCAAAAGATCGTTCAAGATTTTCGGCTCGAGATCCGCACGCACGTGAAACTGCTTGGGCTGAGCGGCGCGGAAGGGCTCTTCGAAGCGATGACGTCGGCGGGCGCCATTCACGCTCGCCATGTGATCCTTGCGCTCGGGCGACGCGGCACGCCCCGCAAGCTCGGCGTGCCTGGTGAGGAGCTTCCGAAGGTCCTCTATCAGCTCATGGATGCTTCCACCTACAGCGGACAGAGAATCCTCGTAGTGGGCGGTGGCGACAGTGCCGTCGAGGCGACGACGGCGCTCGCTGATCAGCCCGGCAACGAGGTCACGCTCTCCTATCGCAAACCATCGTTCGCGCGCCTCAAACGGCGCAACGAAGAGCGAATTCAGAGCTACGCGAAGGCGGGGCGAGCCCGAGTGATCTACTCGTCGAACGTCGCACGGATCAGGCCAAGCTCCGTCGAGCTTGCAATCGACGGGGAGGAGGTTCCACTCGTGCTCGAAAATGACTACGTGCTCGTCTTTGCTGGCGGCGACCCACCCTTTGCACTCCTCCGGGAAATGGGGATCCGATTCTCTGGCGACAAGCAAGACTCCCCCACCACCAAGGCGAGGGCACTCGCGTGAGAACCGCCACGGAGAAGCAGCTACGCCTCACTCGAGCGCTCCTGGTGCTCGGCGCTGCCGTCATTGCCGCCTGCGCCTTCCTCGCAGGATCCGGTTGGAGCTACTACCTACTCCCCATTCACGAGCGGCCATTTCATCCCGAGCATTCAGTGCTTCGGCCTTCGGGCACCTGGGGGCTCACGTTTGGACTCGTCGGCACGCTGTTCATGATCCTCAATCTCGGCTATCTCGTGCGAAAGCGGCTCGTTTCAGTGGGTTGGCTCGGCTCGCTGCGAAGCTGGATGGGGTTCCATTTGTTTACAGGGCTCGTGGGGCCAGCGTTGATCGTGCTTCACACCGCGTTCCAACCGTCCAGTGCTCTCGGAACGCTAGCGTTCGCGGCGATGCTCATCGCCGTCGCCACCGGTGTCGTTGGGCGCTATGTCTACGCGCACATGCCTCGCTCCATCGAAGGGCGGGAACTTGAACTCGGTGAAGCCAAGAAGCGCCTCGATGTCTACCGCCTGGGCCTCGAGCGCCTGGGAGTGAGACTCCCCACGACCACCCTCGCTGTCGCAGCACAATCCGGGCAGACGATGGAAGTCTGGAGCGCCTTTCGAGCCCTCTTCCAGGCCGAGCGCGCCGCGCGCCAGGAGTTTGCGCAGTTCCGAAAGGACGTGCTCGCAAACGCGGAGCTCCGAGCTCGCGCTCCTGCGATTCTCCCGGTTGCAAGGGCGCTCTGCAGAGAACGCCAGCGCATTGCCAGGTATCTCGAGCTCAAATTCCTCATGAGCTCCTGGCGTTTCTTCCACCGCTGGCTCGCCATCGTGATGCTCCTGGTGGTCCTCTTCCACGTAACGCTCGCGCTGGTGTACGGGGACCTCTGGATCCTGGGAGGTCGGAGGTCCTGATGCTCCAGGATCCGCGAGCCCCCTTTGTCGTCGGCATCGTCGCAATCTTCGCGCTTGCGGCCTACCTGGCCACCAGGCATCCATTGCCAGGCGATCTTTCGGCATCGCATGCGCAAGTGCACGGCCTCAACGAACTCCGAAACTGCAAGAGCTGCCACGCAGAAGGCGGCCTCGCGTCAGGCTGCCTCGAATGCCACGAAGAAATTCAGGCTCAGCTTGAAGAACAGAACGGTTTTCACTTCGCACTGCTCAAGGAAAAACCGCGCGACTGCGCCAGCTGCCATCCCGAGCACCACGGCAAGGATTTTGAGCTCACCACCGAGCTTTCCTGGCGGGGGCGAGGGCCGGATTATTTCGCTCACGCACACACCGTCTTCCGTCTCACCGGTGCGCACGCACCTCTTGCTTGCGAGGCTTGCCATTCAAGAAAGCTCCCGAAGCCGTTCTCGCTCCCCAGGCATCAAGACCTGCACCGAAAACACACGTTTATCGGCCTTGAACAAGCCTGTTCCTTCTGTCATGCGGATGTTCATGCGGGCGGGCTCTCTCCGGCATGCGAGACTTGCCATTCGCAGGACACCTTCCGACCCGCCCCTCTCTTTGATCACGCGAAGTTTTTCCCGCTTGCGGGCGTGCATGAGCGCGTCGCGTGTTCCCGCTGCCACCTTGTGCCAGATGCAGCTGCGACTGGTGGCGAAGCGGCGATTCAACGGCTTCCTTTCGACAAGGTACGGGGAAAGATCTGCGCGGAATGTCACGAGTCGCCTCACAGCGCGACCATTTCTCGTGACTGCGTTGGCAGTCACGCGCCGGATGAGCCCTGGACAGATGGGCGGAAGAAGTTCACGGCTGAGATTCATGCGACGACCGGCTTCCGACTCGACGCCCCGCACGATCGAGTCGACTGCACCAGGTGTCACAGGCCAGAGCTGATTTTTCGAGAGCGCTACCCGAGCCCAGGATCGCCGAATTACGCGCGCTCGCAGAACGCGTGCGAAGGCTGCCACGCGGATGTCCACAAGGGACAATTTCTTGCCAAGCACTCCCGCTCTATCGACTGCCACGAGCCCACGAGATTTGCTCCGGCGCTCTTTGGGCTCAAGGATCATGCGAGCACGTTCGCACTTCTTGGCGCGCATGTCGCAGTTCCCTGCCTGGAGTGCCACAAGGGTGAGACGATCGGAGCGCGGGTCTTCGTCGGAACGGCGAGAACGTGCAAGGCTTTCCATGTGGACACGCATGGCGGGCAATTCACAAGGGATCTGGCCTCGGGCGATTGCACTGCTTGCCACGCCGGTAATGCGACCACGTTCGCGATCCGGCCCTTTGACCACGCGGCACGGGCGGGGTACGAGCTTCTGGGAGCACACACAAAGGCAAGCTGCAACGACTGTCATCACGCCGCCGATAACGCGCCCAGGGCCTATCGCGGCACGTCTCAAGAATGCTCCGCGTGCCACCGGGACGTACACCGAGGCCAGTTACGAGTGAACACCGAGGATCGCTGCGAACGATGCCACGTCTCGGCCTCGAAGTGGAGCACCATTGCATTTGATCACAGCCGTGAATCCAGGTTCGCTCTCGACGGTTCGCACTCGAAAGTGCCGTGCGCAAGCTGCCACAAGGCCATCGCGCTTCCCGATGGAGAGAAACTGATTCAATTCAAACCCCTGGGGACGAAGTGCGAGGACTGTCATGCCTTCACGAAGTAAGCTTCAAGACCGATTCAGGAGCATCGCTTCCATGGCCATCCTGATGGCCTGGGCGATGATCTCGCTCGATTGTGAGTCACCGGTACCGCGAAACGGCTGGAGCGAGCAATGGGGCCCGCTCGTACCGCACGACACCTTCCCAAGAGACTGCGGCATTTGTCACGTACCGGAGAGCTGGCACATCTTGCGGGCCGACTTTTCCTATGACCATGAGAAGGAAACGGGCTTCGCGCTCGTGGGCGCTCACGCCCGGGCGGCATGCCTGAGGTGCCACAACGACCGCGGGCCTGTATCCGTCTATGTGGCGAGGAGCTGTGGTGGATGCCATCCGGACCCGCACAAGTCGCAGCTCGGGCTCGATTGCACCCGTTGCCACGATACAACGACGTGGCGCCCTCAGGGGCTCATCTCCGAGCACGCCCGCACCAGCTTCCCGCTTTTCGGGGTGCACGCTGCGACGCCCTGCGAGAGCTGCCACTTGCAGGCTGCGGTCGGCGACTTTCGCAACGCGCCCCTTCAGTGCGAACTTTGTCACTCAAGGGATCTCGCACGAGCCACATCGCCCGATCATGCCGCCAGTGGCTGGATCCATCGCTGCGAGCGATGCCACTCACCGATGGGCTGGGGCAGCGCGAACTTCAGCCACGCGTTTTTCCCGCTAACAGCAGGCCACGCCGGCGTGGCCTGCGTTGCATGCCACACGAGCGGCACTTTCGGGCCGATTCCGTCGGACTGCTATTCGTGCCACAGGAACGACTATCAGCGTGCCCCGGATCACGTGGCGCTGGGCTACCCGACCGATTGCACCCGCTGCCACACCACCGCCGGCTGGACTGGCAAGAGCTTTAACCACAGTTTTTTCCCGCTCACCGGCGGGCACTCCGGCGTGGCTTGTAGAGGTTGCCACACAAGCGGAAGCTTCACATCAATTCCGACTGCCTGCAACTCTTGTCACAACGACGATTATCAGAGCGCTCCGAATCACCCCGCGCAGGGCTATCCGACCGACTGCACGCAGTGCCACACGGTCACGAGCTGGCGCGGCGTGGCTGTCCAACACCGCTTCCCGCTGCGAGGGCCGCACAACGTCTCATGCACCACGTGCCACCAGGGCGGCAGCTTTGCCGCGTTCACCTGCCTCGTTTGCCATGCGCACAGCCAGACAAGCATGGACTCGAAGCACCGCGGCCGCTCCGGCTACAGCTACAACTCAGAGGCGTGCTACCGGTGTCACCCCAATGGAAAGGGGGACTGAACCATGCGTGGTCCAATTGTTGCCGGACTCCTGATGGGTCTCCTGGCATCAGCTTCCGATCAACCAGCCCTCGCCGCGGAATCGACGCTTGAGGCAAGAATCCTCCACGAGATGGCCGATGGACTTTACGTTGATGCTGGCTCGAACCGCGGCGTCAAGGTTGGCGACAACGGAATGGCTCTTCACAACGGGGCAGAGGCTGCGCGGGTCGAGGTCACTGCGGTGAACCTGAGGTCTTCGCTCGTGAGAGTCATGGCATGGACCTCGAGCGAGCGGCTGCTTCCAGGTGACATCGTTCGGATCACCACGACGGGCGTCAGCGAGGCAGACCGAGGTGCGGACGGGCAAGGCTCTGGCGAGAAGCCATCGACGCTCAAGCCACAAACGGACGACAAGGGCGAGTTCGTGCCGCTACTGGCTCCGCCAGTCAAGAGTGTTGCCCTGGCCGCGGATCCAGCGAACGCGTTCCACGGCCGAGTCTGGCTACGTCAGCTCTACCAGATGGACTCGAAGAGCTCGCAGGACTACGCCTTCACGAGGGTCGGGAGCTCGGGAAGCATCGAGAGGATTGAAGGCGGCCGCTGGACGCTCGAGTGGTCCGGGGCGCTTTCGTACCGCACCGGAAGCGCGTTCGATGGATCGCGAAATGACGCGGAGATCCGCCCAGACCTCTTCCGCTTCTCACTCACACGGAGCTTCGAGTCAGGCGCGCTCCTGCGCCTCGGCAGGTTCCTTCCACCAGAGCTCCCGGCCGTCGGCTACCTCGACGGTGCACAGGGCGAGGCTCTGCTCAACGGACACCTTCGCATAGGTGGGATGCTTGGCTTGAAGCCGACCCGACGCGACCTCGGGGTCTCCGTACGCGAGCCAACAGCCGTCGCGTACGCCACCGTTGAAGCCGGAGAGCGAGAATCACTCCGCTACTCCGGCACCGCCGGTGTGCTGGGCTCGTTGTACGACGGCAAACCGGACCGATTAGCCCTCTTCCTCGACCAACGCCTGGGGGTTAGCCGCTGGCTTTGGCTCTACTCGACGACCGAGGCCGACGTCGACATCGGCGGCGCCGATGTGCGCAACGGGATACGGCTTACTCGGGAAGACCTGTACGCAACCGTTCCAGTAGCCCCATGGCTCGAGCTGCGCGCAGGCCTCGACCACTACGAACGTCCTGACACCGAGGCCGAGCGCGACATCCTCCGCGTCCCAACTGATCAGATTTTTGACAACGGCTACTGGCGCTACTGGAGCGGCGCCACGCTACGGCTGCCCCTGGGCTTGGAACTCGGCGGTGAGGCCGGCTACATCAATTCGCCTGGCGACGACGGCGTTCACTGGCGCGCCTCGGCAGCGAAGATGGGCCTCTTCTCGTGGTCGAACGCAAGCGTGCGCGCCACGATCTACAACCTTCTCGGAGCTGATGCCGATGGATATGGAGGCCGATTCGGCGCCTATCTGCCCTTGCGGAACAGCACAATTTTCGTGGAGCCCTCCGCCGGAATCCGTCTCCTTGGCACCGACCAGACGAGTCAGGACTTCGAACTTACCGACGTCGCCCTTCGAGCTTACTGGCAAGCCACAAGTTCCTGGAGCCTCGACGCTGGGATCACGTACATGACGGGGACTGCGGTGGAGGCATGGCTTGTCGACATCGGCGTGAGCTTCCGGTGGTAGGAGCAACCGGGCAACCTGTTGCCTTGCGCTCGGTGCTACGGTGCTGCCCCCAACAAGTTAGCGCAAAGGTTCCTCCCAGCGCGGTGCCGATGGCAACCCTGCAAATTTTCATGGAGTTCGAAGCACAAAGGGCTCAGGAGAACGGCCATGACGGTACTCAGTCATTTACGCGGGGCCATGAGTGGCAGAGCGTGCAGGTCACGACCTGCCCCTTCGTGAGACGCACAATCTGATGATCCTCGATTCGGAACACCCGGCCTGCCGAGACCCGCGCGAGCGGGCTTCCCACCTTGAGGTCTGTGCCATGGCAAGCCTGGCATTCCTTCGCCTGGTGCTCCCACACGTTTCCGTGCCGGCCCTTGACCCACCGCAAGTCATTCACAGGGTGCATGCCAGGAGGTCCAACGAGGCCCAGGGCGACGCTGGCGACTTCGTGGCACGCGCTACACTCCGTGAGCGTCCCCGTGTGCCCCTGAAGCTGCGTGGCGGCCACGTTGTCGTTGGGGCCGGATCGGCGTTGGCCCACTCGGCGTGCGCGCTCCCGTGGCAGCCCTCGCAAAGTACCCCCCCATGGCCCTTCGAGAATCGGAAGAGCGTGCTGTCATTTTCGGCAAACCGCTTGTTCGACGCCAGAATGGGCGACGCCGATTCGTCATCGATGCGGAATGCCTGCTTGAAGCGGAGGCCGTCGGGTGCCTTCAAGTACTGCGGGCCTTCAAGGTGATCCAGGGCATCCCCCGTGTGGCAGGACTGGCAGCGGGGCAAGGCGGTCCAGGCTCGGCGGGACTTACCGTCGTTCTGGCCGTCAAGACTGCCCCCGACGAGCAACGGTCGGACGCTGCCCACGGTAAGCATCTCGCCGTGGCAACTGTTGCACTCCATTGCTCCGGTCCGCATGGCACCGCGCAGGCACTGCGTTGTCTTGCCCGGGTGGCACCTGTCCACTCACGAATAGTTGGGCCGTCTGGCCAACCATGGAAATCGTCAAGGGGGACGGCTCCACCGAGAGCTCTGTGATCGGCCAACTGGCGCAGGGAAGATCGTCGGCCGTGGGATCCACGCCGGCGTCAGGAGACGGGGGCGGAAGGGGGTCCCCCCCGAGGAAGAGGAAATTCAAAAGGAAAACGGCATCAGTCAGGGCCACTGTACCGTCGTCATGGGTGTCAGCAGCGTCGAGGCAAGCGGGCACATCCTGGCCGAGGAAAAGGTAGCCGAGAAGGGTGACCGCATCGGCGATATTGACCAGGGAGTCGGGGTTGACCCGGCCTCACACGAAGACCTCCGCCGACACAAGGCCGCGGTTGGCGAAAAGGAGTGGCACGATCAGAACCATGGAGGTGCAGGAGATGTTGGAAAGTTTCAAAGTATTTTCCTCCTTCTTGCCTACCCGGATGGAGTAATTATTCGTGGCGACGTGCGCTCATGGTTTCTGCCACGCAATCCGGAGGCCACCTGCAAGATCCCCAATCGTGTGCGTGAAATATGCAACCCTCTGTCATCCGAGTCCAGGCAAGACAAACTCCGGCTTGCGAATGTGCAGCCGACCGTGAAGAGACTCTTCACATGCCTTCTGTGAGGGGCGGTAGCGCCTCGGGGAGTTAGGAACCGCCCCTGAAAGGCGGGGGCTTGCCGCTCATGACCGTCAACAAGTACGCAGAAAGGAATCGACATGATGATGACAGCCCTGCTCCACCTGACTCTCCTGCTTCCGGCCGCGGGAGTGGCCCCAGGTGTGGTCTTCCACGTGGCCCCAAATGGCACCGACGACGGTACTGGAGCCGCGGATAAACCCTTCCGTACCGTCGAGCGAGCGCAAGAGGAAGTGCGCAGGAGCATCGCCCTAAAATCGGCAGGGGACATCACCGTCCTCTTGCACGGCGGCCGGTATGAGCTCTCGAAGCCGCTGCATTTCGGTCCGGAGGACTCCGGCACCGCTACTCGAGCCGTGGTATACGCTGCGAGTCCTGGTGAGGCCGCGATTCTGAGCGGTGGAAGAATCATTTCCGGCTGGAGCAAGGGGCCAGACCAGCAGTGGATGGCCCACGTTCCCCTGGTGAGGGAGGGCCAGTGGTACTTTCGCCAGCTCTTTGTGAACGGCCGGCGGGCCCAGCGCGCGCGGACGCCGAACGGGGGGTTTTTCCGCATCGATGGGCCGAGCTCCCAGGAGAACCCCTTCCGTTTGAAGTTTCATGGAAGCGACCTCAAGAAGGCATGGGCCTCGGGGCCCACTGCCTCCCAGGATGACGTGGAGGTCGTCGCAATGCTCGCCTGGGCTGAGCTTCGGATGCAAATTCGCGATGTCGATGAATCTGCGCGCATCGCGGTGCTGAGCGGCAACGCGCGCCCCTCGAACCGAGAGACCGACGCGCAGTACTACGTCGAGAACGCACCCGACGGCCTCGATGCCCCCGGCGAGTGGCGGCTCGATCGCAAGAAGGGCATTGTCTTCTACTGGCCCCTGCCCGGGGAAGACCCGGCGACGGCAATATTCATCGCGCCGGCTCTTCCGTCCCTGGTGCATCTGGACGGCGAGCCCGCGAGCGGAAAGCTGATCCGGAACCTTCACTTTCGTGGACTGACCTTCAGCCACACCGACGTGCCGCTCGATTCGAAAGGCTACGCGGACATACAGGCCGCTGTAGCCATTGGCGGTGATCTGCGCGCAACCGGAGCCGTTGACTGCTCGGTGGACCAGTGCGTCTTCACGCATCTCTCTGGCTACGGGATCGAGCTCGGAAGAGGCTGCAAGCGCAACGCGATCACCCGGAATGAGATCTTCGACATGGGCGCCGGAGGCGTGAAGATTGGAGAGACCACGCAACGCCAGAACGAGGCTGACCGCACGGTCGGGACCACGCTTGCAGACAACAGCATCCATGACTGTGGGCTCATTTTCCACTCCGCGGTGGGTGTCTGGGTAGGACAGTCGAGCGGAAACGTCATCTCTCACAACGAGATCCGCGATCTCTTCTACACGGGCATCTCCGTCGGCTGGACATGGGGCTACGGACCCAATCAGTCGAAGGACAACCTTGTGGAATTCAACCACATTCACCGGATCGGAAAGAACCTGCTGAGCGACATGGGGGGGATCTACACGCTCGGCGTGCAGCCAGGGACCGTGCTGAGACAGAATCTCATCCACGACGTGTCCGCCTTCACCTATGGCGGATGGGGCATCTACCCCGACGAGGGCTCAAGCGAAATCCTGATCGAGAAGAACGTGGTTCATGGATGCAAGAGCTCGAGCTTCCGTCAGCACTACGGCCGGGAGAACATCGTCCGCAACAATATCTTCGCATTCGGGAAGGAGAACCAGCTCATGAGAAAGGTCATGGAGGACCACCGCTCATTTACACTCGAGCGCAATATTATCTACTGGAGCGAGGGCGCACTTCTCGGCGGCACCTGGAGCGACGACAAGTACAAGCTGGACCACAATGTCTACTGGAAGCCAGGTGGCGGCGAGATTCGGTTCGCCGAGTGGTCGTTCGACGACTGGAAGAAACGTGGTCAGGATGAGAGCTCGGTCATCGCTGATCCACTCTTCATGGATCCCGCAAGGCGTGACTTCCGGCTCAGGCCTGGCTCCCCCGCACTCGAGAGGGGCTTCCAGCCGATCGACCTTCAGGCCATTGGCCCTCGGCCCGTCTCGAAGTAATTGGCGCCGGTGGTTTCCCAAACCGCAGGTGCCCCCGCAGGGGCTCCGCATCAGGAAGGTCGCACCCTGGCCAGATGAATTGAGGTTTCATCGCAAAGAGGCCCTGTGTAGTAGACGACAAGGACGTCGCCCTCGTGGGTCAAGGCAGTGGCCTGCAGGCCGACGGAAAACTTCCCCCCTTTCAAACCAGCAGTCATTCATTCCAGACTTGGATGTGCCTTGCGGCGGCAGCGGAGCGGCGTGCGGAGTCATCTCGCTGGCGTCTGGCCAGCTCTGGCCTCCGTCATCGTTGGTCCGCACCTTGATGGTCGGCGAGCCCGTCCGATCAACCTGGACCAACCCGATACGGCCGTCCCGCAAAGACCCGGGCGCGACCGGCCGCCGGGCCACGGACGACCAGAAGCTTGTAGCTCCCGGAGGAGCTGCGAGCTTGTCTTGGCAGGAAAGTTAACGTTCCGTGCTCGCAAGATGACAATGTTGGCCAAACCTTGAGGCAAACCGCAGTATCTCGGTGCAGGATACGTAGCCCATGATTGCGGCGCTCGTGGCGGCGGCCCGGAGGATCCGCGTCGCATCGATGCACCAGGACTTCGCAAATTCCAGGAAAGCTTCCTCAATGAAACTTACGGTACGCAGATCAAATAACCGAGGCCACGCCGACCACGGCTGGCTGAGCTCGCGACACACATTCAGCTTCGCTGGCTATCATGACCCTGCGCACATGGGCTTTCGTTCGCTTCGCGTCATCAATCAGGATCTCGTCGCTCCTGGCGGCGGCTTTCCCACGCACCCGCACCACGACATGGAGATATTCAGCTACGTCCTGGCGGGCTCACTCGAGCACAGGGACAGCCTCGGCAATGGTCGCCAACTGAAGCCCGGACAGATCCAACTCATGAGCGCCGGGTCCGGCGTCACGCACAGCGAGTTCAATCCCTCCAGGAGCGAGCCATTACACTTTCTCCAGATCTGGATCTTGCCCCAAGAGCGCGGCCTGAAACCAAGCTACACCGAATGGCACCCTGACGCGGCCCGAGAGCGGGAGTCAAAGGTGCTTGTGATCTCCCCGGATGGACGGCAGGGGTCGGCCACAATCCATCAGGACGCCGATGTGTACCTGCTGCGGCTCGAGAAAGGGCAGTCAGTAACCCACGAAGTCCGTGCCACTCGTGGCATCTGGTTTCAGCTCATCCAGGGCACGGCCGTGGTCAACGGAAGGGAATTGGCGGCGGGAGATGCCGTCAAAACAGAGGACCTGGGGACGCTCGGCGTGGCTGCAGGCGCGGTCGTCGAGGGGCTGCTCTTTGATCTCGCCTGAAGGCTTCTCCTGTCGCATGGATTGCAGGAGCGGGCTCGAGTCCCAAACATAGCGGAGGACCGCGCCGTCGACGATGGCAAGCTGAGGAAAGCGATCGTCCCGGACGACAGGAAGGGCGAGATCGATCAGCTCACGTGACCGGCGAATTGGGCGTGGCTGCCGGGGCAGAGCCGATCCTCCCTCTTGCCGTTTCGGGCGCCGCGGGCTGCCAGACCCATTCTCCAGGCTCTTCGCCCCCGTTGAGCCTCGCACCATGAGGTTGCGAGGCATTGACGCCCGGGGATCGCCAGACGAGGTCCGTGTGCTCCAGCGCTCCGAGGACCCAGTCCTGCTCAAGCTCCTCGCGCGCCGCGTGGGGCAAGATGGTGACGATTCGCGTGGCGCCGGCCCGAGTACCTGGTGTCATCTCAAAAAATCGGTCCAGGTAGATGTTCACGGGGCGCGAGGCAACAGCTTGCAGGCGCCTGAAGACGTCAAACGGGAAATCCTTCTCCGTCTCGAGAACGATTTGCACGGTGGAGAACGGGTTTTTCGCGAGGTGCGCCCTCAGTGCCGCTTCGGCGGTGGGGAGGGATTGATAGGCATCCCTGGCCTTGATCCAGACCGTGAAGGCCTGGGCCACCGGACCCGCCGGCGGAAGTCTTCGTGCCCTGTCAACGTCGATCCGCAAGAGTCGCACAACTCCCTGAGGGTTCTCGAGGTCAAGGGCCGGTGGGGGCGCGGTGTCGAAGCGCGTCTCGAAGACCTCCTCCGCTTCCTTGAGGAGACCGAGCATGTCGTCGAGCCCGAGCGTCGCCGTCCGAGTCACATAGTAGGGCGGGCGCGACTGATGCTCCAGCCCAAGCCGGGTCGCCTCCTCACGAAAGGAGGTCCCGGGCAGGACGCTGAGTTGAAAAACCTGAATGTCGTCGTACAGGCGGTTCTCGGCAAGGTAGTGCATGCCCCGCCGTACCGAGTCCACCGTGTCACCCGGCAGTCCAACGATCAAATCCACGAGCACGCGGAGGCCCTCCGCCTGGAGCGCTTTCACACCCCGCTCAAAGGCCTTCAGACTGTTGCGGCGATCCATGAGCTCCTGCGCGACGGGGTCAATCGACTGGAGCCCGATCTCAACCTGCTTGAAGTTGGCCTCGCGCATGAGCCTGGCCGTCTCCGCGTTAATCCCCTCGCCCCGCAGCTCCGCGTGGTACTCGAGGCGCCCGTCCGGGTTGCCTTCCTTCAGCCAGCCAAGAAACTCGGTGAAGTCCCGCCTCTGGTTAAGCGTCGGATCGAGGAGATAGACCTCGCGGGCGCCGTTGTCTCGGGCGTGCTGGAGGTTCTGCAAGACCTTCTCCTTCGAGACAAAGTAGAGTGCGTCGTAGGCCTTGGGGTAGTAGCAGAACTTGCACTTGAAGATACAGCCGCGAATCGTCTCGAGAAGAAGCTGCTCCTGGTCCCCGGCATTCAGGATGCCCGCGAGGTAGGGCGACGAGATCTCATCGAGCCGGGGAAGGGGTGAGCGAGGTGGACCAAAGCGGGCGCCCTCGGAACCGCAGATCACGAGACCAGGAATTGCAGAAAGATCGAGAAGCGAGCTCCAGCTCCCGGCTCCCACCTGTGGCCCGAGGCCCGCGAGCAGCTCCGCGAAGGTCTGCTCGCCTTCCCCGACGCAGGCGAGATCGATCACGGGGCTCTCGAGCACCCAGGCGTTGTCCCGCGTCACCTCCGGACCTCCCAGGAGGACGAGCGTGCGGGGCCGGACTTCCTTCACTCGCGCCGCGATCCAGAGCGTGCGCTCGATGTTCCAGAGATAGCAGGTGAATCCGAGCAGGTCCGGTGCCCGCTCGACGATCGCGTCCACGAGGCTCGCATCCGAAAGAAGATTGACCTCTCGGGGCGAAAGGATCTCGACATCGAATATCGACTCGATGCCACGGAGCCTCGCGAAGAGCTTGAGGTAGGCCGCGGCGAGGGGAACATTGCCCCGGATGGGCTCGGGACCCAGCGGGGGAATTGGAAGCTGGACGAGGAGGACCTTGGGGCGGCGCGACATGTTGTGGCTCGAGCCGCAAAGGATAGCAGGTGCTCAGCCTGAATTCGCGCTTTCCCTCGAATCTTCCCGGACCAGGCAAGGTGTCAGTGGGCGTGGCGATCCAGTTTCCCCTGCCATGACCACCCTGGCGTCGATCGTCCACTCCCCTACGAGGGCCCCATCGGTTATTCTGGCAACTTTCGCATTGGAGACGGTGACAAGTTCAGCAGGGGGGCGATCAACTCTGAAGGAGAAGAAAATTGGAGAAGCAACGAGGCCTTGGCAAATCCTTGCCCTTTTGGACGCTGGCGATTGCAGTCGCCGGTTACGCCGCCTACTCGCAGGCATTCGCGGAGGAAGGAGCTGACTCGAAAAATGGTCTGACGCGCCAGCGGAGGAGCCACTGGGCTCCCTATGATGAATCGAGGCCACTCCCGCCCGTCGTTACGCCCGGCAGAGCCCCGGGAGATCCACCCTCGGACGCCATCCGGCTTTTCGACGGCAAGGATCTATCGAAGTGGAGGAAGCGGGACAAGGATGAGCCCGCAAGCTGCAAGGTCGAGAACGGCTACTTCGAGGTGATCAACTCGGGTTACATCGTGACCATCGAGAAGTTCCGCGACGTGCAACTTCACATCGAGTGGCAGGCCCCCTCGCCACCCAGGAACGATTCTCAGTTTCGCGGAAACAGTGGGATCTTTTTCATGGACCGATACGAGCTCCAGATACTGGACTCCTACAACAACAAGACCTACGCGGACGGTTCGGCGGCCGCAATCTACTCTCAGCACCCACCCATCGCAAACGTTTGCAGGCCCCCTGGAGAGTGGCAAACCTACGACGTCGTCTTCCGTGCACCACGTTTCAAGGAAGGAAAAATCGTCGAGTCCGCTCGCCTCACGGTCTTCCACAACGGTGCGCTGGTTCATCACAACGCCGAGGTGTATGGCCCGACCCTCCAGGCCCCGACAAGCTATGGCGCGAAGGACGATGTCAAGGAGGGGGCGATCTCGATTCAAGATCATGGCGACAATCAAGTGGTCCGTTTCCGAAACGTCTGGGCGAGAAAATTGTCTTTGACCGAGGAGTCCAACGAAAATGAATGAATCACCATCGCACTTGAACGAGTCCGTCCCGGCAGCCCTGCATCGACGTGCATTCGTGGGCAGCGCCGTGGCCACTCTCATGTCAGGCCTGACCATCTCAAGGTCGCACGCCAGGGACCGTGATTGGTCCGGCAAGAGCCCGGTCCGTTACCCTGACTCTGACATCGTGGTTCTCGACAAGCGTTTTGAGAAGTACAAGATCGGTACCACGTCGATTCACCGCATCCACACGGGCACGCTTTGGGCCGAGGGCACCGCCTGGAGCTCGCAGGGCAAGTACCTTGTCTGGAGCGACATCCCCAACGACCGCCAGCTGCGATGGATGGAAGATGACGGTCACGTGAGCGTCTTCAGAAAGCCTGCGGGCAACTCAAACGGCAACACCTTCGATTTCCAGGGCAGGCAAATCTCATGCGAACACGGCAACCGGCGCGTCGTGCGCTACGAGCACAATGGGGCACTCACGGTGCTCGCGAGTCAGTGGCAGGGGAAGCCCCTCAATGCCCCCAATGACGCCGTCGTCCACCCCGACGGGGGTATCTGGTTTACCGATCCCGGGTACGGCAGCATGGGGAACTATGAGGGCAACAAGGGAGCGCTCGAGTGCAAGGAGGCTGTCTACCGGATCGACCCAAGGTCAGGGAAGCTCGACATGGTGTCCGACGAGCTCCACAAGCCGAACGGGCTCTGTTTCTCGCCGGACTGGAAAAAACTCTATATTGCTGACAGCGGAGGAGACGCTCCGAAGCCTGTGAATGTCTGGGACGTTGTCGACGAGACGAGGCTGGCCCGCGGGCGCCAGTTCGTCTCCATGGCTGCGAAACTGCTGCCCGACCCCAAGTTCCAGAACGAGCTCGGTGGCCTGGCCGACGGCATGCGCTGCGACGTGGACGGCAACCTGTGGGCTGCAGCCGGCTGGGTCGGCGACGGCTACGACGGAGTGCATATCTTTGCACCTGACGGCACCCGCATTGGCATGATCCTCCTGCCAGAGATCTGCGGAAACCTGTGCTTCGGAGGCTCAAGGCGGAATCGACTCTTCATGGCCGGGAGCCAGTCACTCTATACTGTCTACGTCGAAACCCAGGGCGCAGGCGTGAGCTGAAGCGCCCGGAAGCTTATCGCTCCATGAGCTGAATTGCTGAACGGGCTGGTGGGTTCTTACTGCCCCACCACCGGACACCTCAAGGTGCCGATTCCTTCGATTTCGACCTCAACAACATCGCCGGGCTGCATCCTTGGAATCGCCTGGCGAGCACCAGTAAAGATCACGTCGCCGGGCTCGAGCGTCACTGTTCGGGAGATCTCGCTGACGATCCTCGCCGGATCCCAGATGAGATCCTTCGAATGGGATCGCTCGACCTCCTTTCCGTTGATCTTGAGCACGATCAAGTGCCCTTCGGGCCTCAACTCCTTTACAAGCTTCGGTCCCACGGGGGCAACACCGTCAGCGGACTTGCCGGCGATCGATCGAGCCACGTCTCGCTCCCCCTTTGCATCCTTCACGAGCGGGGATCCATCCATGCCGCAGGTATAGCCGAGTATGTAGTCCCTCGCCTGTGCCGGAGTGACCCTTGTGGCCCGTTTACCGATGACAATCGTCAGCTCGCCCTCGTAGTGGACGTCCGCGTAAGCCGTTGGAATGACGATGGGATCACCTGCCTTGCCAATCGAACTAGCAGAGCGAACGAAGAACCCCGGGGGGCCCTGCGTCTTCGAAGGGTCCATGGGAGGAAAATTGAACATCATTCCGATGCCCTTCGTGGGGGCTGGAACATCCGCGAGCCAGGTCTTCGATGAGCCACCCGCACCCGAGGCCACCCAGGCCACGGAAAAAACGAACAGTGCAAGCAGAACAAGCTTTTTCATGTTGAGAAAACCTCCCTGGAGATAAGTTGAGATCGCGTATCATACTCATTCTTGCTGGATTCTGAGAGGTTTGACTTGCAAATTCGAGATTACCTGGACCCCACCTGCTCGCCGGCAACAAGGCCATCGTTGAGCGCCATGTCGCCCGCAACGCGGACGCTGCACGAATCGATCGACCGTGCAATCCGTCGCTCTGGCATTCCCTACCTGCACCCCGAGGGCCCCACACTGCAGCTCGATTTGCTTGGCTCTGAGCGCATGAAAGTGTGGCAAGAGGGGAAGGCCAGCTTCCTCTTCGACGGGGAAGGCTGCTGGTCGGAGCTACCACAGGTCTATGCCCGCTACGGGGTTGAAACCACTCGCAAGCTGCTCAGCGAGGTAAGGCGCCTCGAGAACGCAAGGGGAGCGATCCTCACCGACTGCGGCATGCAAGCCTGCGCTCTGCTCTTCGACATCCTACTGAAGCCGGGAACGCACGCCCTATTGATGCGCCAAGTTTACAACAAGACCCGCAAGTACTGCGAGTTCCTCGCGAGCCGTCTCCGCAGCGAGGTCACCATTGTCGACGACGGTGACCTCGAGGCCAGGGAGGCCGAGGTGCGCCCGGAGACCGTCATGATCTTCGCTGAGACCTACACCAACCCGCTCACGAGAGCCGTCGACCCGGAGCGTTTGGGGTCGCTCGTGGCCCAGCGAAGGCAGGAACGATCACCCGGCCTGCGGCTCGTGCTCGACGACACAATCGCCTCGCCCTGGGGTTCTGCAAGGCCCCTCCTCGACTGGCCAGGTGTCGACTTCGTGGTCGCCTCCGGAACAAAGTCGCTTGCCGGCCAGGACCGCGACCTGTGGGGCTATGTCGCCTCGAATCGCTGCGACTCCCTCAATGAGCTGATGGACCTGCAGGCAATGCGAGGCGGGATTCTCGACTGGCGCAGGGCCGAAGCCATACTCGAGGGCCTCTCGAAAGCACGGGAAAACTTTGAGAGAAGGTCACAGACAGCTTCAAGAGTTGCCAGATTCCTCGCTTCACACCCCAGGGTGAGCGAGGCCCATCACCCGAGCCTCCCCTCGCACCCGGACCGGGCCGTGATTCATCGACACTACAAACTCTTCGGGTCCCTACTGAGCTTTCGCCTCAAGGACGCTGACGAGGAGCAAGCCAGGCATTTCTCCGATGTTCTCGCGACCTCCATCGTGCCCCGTTACGCCCTCAGCTTCGATGGACTCACGACAAAGCTCAATCACCACCGGACTGTGAGCGAGTACTTCACTCCCGTCGCCGAGCTCGAGCGCGCTGGCATTGACCGCCTCGTGCGGGTCGGAATTGGGCTCGAGGAGGCTGACGACATCATTGCCTGCCTCAACTGGGCGCTCTGGCACCACGAGAGCGTGAGCGCGGAAGAGGTCGCAGGGTGGCAGGCCGCCAGGGCCCTGGATCTGGGGATTTACGAAGCTCGTGGCGGGGCTTAGACTCTACGCCCCTCGCGAATACACCCGTCGAGGCACCCAGCCCAAGAAAACCAAGCAAAACATTTCCGGAGACTGCTCATGGCCGTGATGGTCCTCGAGTTTCACAACTGGCGCAAGACGAAGGCTGATGACGACAATGAGCTGAAGGTCCTCTTTCTGTTCTCCCTTCAGCCCGAGGGAGAAAGACAGGGGAGAGTGAAGCTTGACCACACAAAAACCTTCTGGACCGAGGTTCGTCTCTCACGAGACCTCGGTAAACGGGGCCGCTGGGCTCCGCTCCCGGAGGAGCAGAAGGTGAAGGCCATGTTTCGGTTCGCACAGGAAAGGATCGTCGAGGCTGGCAGAAAGCTAAGGGAAGCGCCAATGTTTTGGACGCCGACCGGATCTCTCAAGGACGGGCCACCCTGGGATCTCTCCAAGACAACGTTCCCGAAGGCCCCGCCCATCGTTTTCGAGACTCGACCTCTGTCAGAGAGCTCGACCCTTCTGGCACGCAAGGCAGCGGGGTTAACCGCATGATCGGCCCCACAACACTTGGCCGTCGACCATCGTAAACACAACGTCACCGGCCGAGGCAGAAAACACCATGGCAGACTCCGGCTCGGCATCCGCTGCGTGCTGAAGACGAGACAGGTCGACAGCAATAAGGTCAGCCCGCTTCCCGCATTCGATGGAGCCGATCACTTCTTCGAGCCCGAGAGTAGCAGCGCCCCCGAGCGTCAGGAGGCGTAGCGCCGCACGGGCGTCAAGCGATTCGAGGCCTCTGCGAGGAGCATCCGCCCTTGCCCGTTGAGCCAGGACCGCGAAACGAGCTTCCTCGAAGAGATCGCAGTTATTGTTCGAGACTGCACCGTCTGTGCCGAGGCCTACACGCACGCCGGCCTCGAGCATCTCGAGAAGCGGCGCCGTTCCGTGGCAGAGTTTCGCATTCGACTTGGGACAGTGGACAACGCTCGAACCCGAGTCGCGAAGCAGATCAAGGTCCCGTCCGTCGATGTCGATCGCATGGATGAGAAGAGGCCGGGCGGCCAGCAGACCTGTCCATGACAGGTACCGGATGGGGGACAGGCCCGGTGCTTGCCACGGAATCCCCCGATTCCGCAATCGATCCGCCATCGGGCCCGCGCCCTGCCGGATGAGAAGCCCCTCCGCTCGCGACTCCGCCGCATGGACAGCCACGGGCAAGCCCCGATCGAGCGCAAGTCGCGCCACGGCTCTGAAGAGCCGCTCCGAGACCGTGTAGGGAGCGTGAGGAGAGACACCCAGTCGCACCAGTTGGCTCGCGATCGGTCCCTGGCGATCCAGCTCTGCACAAAGGCCCTCCATGGCGGCTTCGCACCGAGAGTCCTCCGGGCCGAATACCTCCTGGTAGACGACCCCTCGTAGTCCCACCTCCGAAATCGCCCGGGTTACTTGCCCACTGGAGGAACAATCGCCCACGGTCGTCACGCCGGATCGAATCGCCTCGCTGGCCCCTTGCCGTGCGGAGGCGAGAAAATCGTCAGCAGCAAGAGTTTCCTTTTCAGCCGTTAGCCGCCGGATCCAGGCAAGGAAGTCGAGGTCCTCGAACCGACCGCGAAATCTGGTCAGCTCGAGATGCGTGTGGGCGTTGACCAAACCGGGGAGAAGAGCAACGTTTCCGAGGTCGATCCTGCGCACCGCACCCGAAGACTCCTTGACAGCATCTCGCGGACCCACTTTCACTATTTGACCATCACGGATCAGTACCGCCCCTCGATAAATCGGCTCGCCCACAACCGGAAGTACCCACTCGGCGCTCAAGGAGAACTCGGGGACAGGTCCGGGCAGCATGGCAGCATTGTCATGGCCTTGAACGCCAAAAACAACACGCCGGGCCCGGGCTGAAGGTTGCCCGAAGGCCCGGCGTATAGCGACGGAGGGGTCGTTGGGTAGGGCTACTAGTTCCGAGTCAAGGTCTGCCCGCTCACGACGGTGTCAAGGTCTTCATAAACCTCCATCAAGTCCTGCGAGCGCCGCATCCTGGCGAGCGCCTCCTGTTCAATCTGGCGAATGCGCTCTCTCGAGAGTTTCAGCTGCACTCCGATCTCCTCCAGGGTTTGCGCCCTTTCCCCGGCCAAACCAAATCGTCGCTGAACAATATCACGCTCGCGGGAATTGAGTTCCTTGAGCGCGTCCTGTACGCGATTTGGAATCACACCGGTGTGAAGCTCCTCGCCCAGCTCGGGGTGTGAGGAGTCCTTCACGTCGAAGGCATGGCGATCGCTCGAATCTTCCGATTCCCCGTAGGAGAAGAGGACAGTTTCGCCCATGATCTTGCGAACACGCTCTCTCTCCACCGGATTCATGGTGCTCTGCACCTTTCGAAGCTCCTCCTGAACCGCCTGCGGCACACGAATCATGCGGGACTTGTCGATCAGGCTTTTCCTTATGGACTGGCGAATCCAATAGGTAGCGTAGGTCGAGAAGCGGATATCTCTCGTTGCATCGTAACGGTAGACGGCTTTTTGCAGGCCCAAGACACCTTCCTGGAACAAGTCACTCCGCCTCATACCGCTGGGTTGATAGCGAAAGACCTCCTTCATAACCAGCCGGAAGTTGGGCATAACGAGACGTTCACGCTCTGTCTCGAGAGCCTCCATTACCTTGCGAAGGATTCGCTCCACCTTGCGAAAGTACTCGAGCTGAAAAAGCGTGCTCTTTGGACGCAGGGTCAGCACCTCTCTGGACCACTGGGTAAGGGTCTCGGGATCCAGCGTGTAGGTCAGAAGGATCTTGGCGCCCGTCTTGAGTGCCAAGACCGCTCTCTTCGATTGCTTTGATGCGAGTGCCTCGGCCTTGAGCAACGCCTTTGAAGCCAATTCGTAGTCAGTCGCCATGCGGTTTCGCAAGGACAGCCAAGAGAACATGAGTCCAGCGCCTTCGCGCACACCAACCATTCGAGCGAGGAACCTGTGATAGCCCATGGGGTGCAAGGGCAGCAGCTTGATGAGCCGATCAAGACAGACGCGTATGCGCCTTCCACTCTTGAGCTCCTGCGACTTGGTGAGTAGAGCTTCCACGGGGATCTCGAGGTCGGAGAACGAAAGCACTTTCGACTTCCCCTTCCTGGCCGCACTTGCCAGGACGTTCGCGATCTTTTTTCGTCGTGCAATGGCTGGACTCTTCGACATGGGAATCTCCTCCTACTTGCGCCTTGAGGGCCGAGACAGCCGACAATCGTCGGACAGACGCCGTTAGCAAGCTTCACCAATGAACCGCTCCAGAACGCTCTTCTTAACAAGAGCTATTGCCGACAGGAGCTCACTGGCATCTATGACGAGCAAAGCACGTTCCTGTTACAGACTATTCCGTTCCAATTGGAGGCGTGGATTCGCAAGAAATTCGCCAGCGGCAGGATCGAGCGAGCCAAGACAGCCCGCTGGCGTGGTTTAAGACATGTCGCGAGGCATGAAAACACTTTAAGGCCAACCGCTCTGATGCACGCTCTGGCGCTGTCGCCCACCCACATCACCGCCCGCCAGCCCCCAATTCACCTCTTCCAGGGCTGCCAGCTTTGCGCAGGTGTGCAGCAATGGACCGGGAAATGGCAGGCGGGGGACCCTGTCCCTGGCGAGCTTTGCCCCGTGACACGGGACATCACGGATCGAGGTGCCCACGGTCGAGGACCGCGCCCGTAAAGAGGTTCTTCAGGATGTAGCCCGCCATGCGCGGGTTCTCTTTCAGACGGCGCAGGCTGTAGGCGTACCAATCCGGACCGTACGGGCAGTAGAGTCTCAGGGGGCTGGAAGCTCTCAGGATCTGCGATCGGAGCGCCTCTCCAACGCCCAGGAGCATCTGAAACTCGTACGACTCGGGCCCCACGCGCCTCGATCGCAAGAGTTCCTGGCACCTGTCAACAAGCCAGGAATCATGCGTCGCCATTGCAAGGTACCCGTCTCCATTCGCGACAAGAGCCACTATCTTCATGTAGTTCTCTCGAATTGCACGGCGATCCTTGAGTGCCACCGTTTCTGCCTCGTTGTAAATTCCCTTACAGACCCTTATGGCCGGCCGCAAAGCCAGGAGCTCCAGCACATCCTTCAAGCTGCGGTGCAAACAGGCTTGAATCGCGATGCCAATACGAGGAAACCCGGCGTGGGCATATCGATAGATTCGAAGAGTCGCATCGGTCGTCGACGTATCCTCCATGTCGAGGAAGACCCCCACTTTCGAGCTGGCCGCCTTCTGTGTGACCTGGAGCAGGTGCTCAAGGGCCAACCTCTCGTCGAGCCGGAGGCCCAGGAGAGATAGTTTGACGCTCACCTCGGGAGAATCTCCGGTGCCAGAAATCTCCTGAATAACGCGTAGGTATTCCTCGGTCGCGCGCTGGGCTTCTTCGGGGCTCGCGACGTTCTCACCGAGGACGTCAACTGTCGTCCGAAGCCCTTCGGAGTGAAGCCTCTTGACAACCCGCAGTAGCCCTTCGCGAGTCTCCCCGGCGATGTAACGTCCGGCCACGCGTCGCAACAGGGAGCGAGGTACGAGCGGAAGCGAACTCAGGATAGCGCTGTGAAAAAGATTCATGGCGTCGGTGAACGCCCTTCTATTACAGCCAGGTTCTCGGCGCAAGCGCCGCTTACTTCTGCTCGGCGGGGGCAGGTGCCGTTGGGCCCAGCAGTTCTCTCAGCTTCAACTCAACCCCCCTCTCGCGATCCCATCTGGAGCTGCGCGCATCGAGAGACCGCTTCAACGAATCGAGCTCCACACGAAGGCGATGGATCTGACGCTCTCGAGAGCTCTCACGCAATTCGAGCAGGTCGTGCAATACGCCCCTCAGATCGTTCTCCACCTCCAGGGACTGCCGTGCCCGTTTCTTCTCGGCCTCGTCGTCCCTCGTTGTGTCCACGCCCTTTTGTTTCTGGAGTTCTTTCCAGCGCAAGACCAGCTCGTCCTGTTTCTTGTGGAGTTGCTGGTGGCGGTCCTCCAGAGACACTGCCCTCCTCGGCTCGGCCTTCACGGGGCCCTTCCGGTCAGGCTCGGGCCTGGCGGGCCTGCGCTCTCCATCCGACTCCAACTGACCCTTGACCCTCCTGAGCCTTTGTTCCAGCTCCGAGAGCTCTTTCCACAAAGCATCCTCAATTGCACGAATGCGCGCTTCCCGCTCGTCGTCCCGGCCCTGTTTCTCCCGATCCACCGGCGGAGGGACGAGCGGCTTGCCTTCCTTGCGCTCCTCATTACCGGTGCTGGCAGGATCTGTGGGGGCCTGCGCGGCTAGTTGGAATACGAGGAGGGGCAGTGTCGCAATTGCCATCAACAAGCAACGAAGCTGCGACATCACCAGGAGCCCTCGCCGAGCGCAAGAAGCTCGGTCTCGATCGCGTCCAGCTCGATATCGACGGGGTCGACACCAAAAACCCTGGACGGACTTGCCCATCCAACCAGAAATGGTCCAGCATCGTGCAGACCGGGCGGCGTGTCACCCGCAGCCGCCACGGACCCCACGTCGCTCTGAGTCTCACTTTCCTTGAGCCTGCCAAGGACAATCCAGGCAGCCACAAGGAGCACAACAGCAGCGGCCACAACTCTCAAGAGGAGATTCCCACGCCGTGAGTGCCGCCCCAGTGACGAGGGACTTGCTCTTGAATCTGGCGCCATCACAGCCGAGATCCAGTCTCCAACCTCCCGCAGCTCCTGAAACTCACCGCGGCAACGCTGGCAAGCCCGGAGGTGCTCACCCAATCGAGCCGCTTCCGGGTGTGGTTCCCCGTAAACCATGGCGATGAGAACCGGTCGAAGCATCTTGCAATCCCTGCTCGATGCCATTATCCAGGCCTCCCGGGTGATCGTCCCTCGCCCCAACCCTCCTCGATGACCGCATGACGGATGCGCTTCATGGCCCTGTGCATTCTGCTGAGCACGGTATTCAAGGGGGCGCCCACTCGATTCGCTATCTCTCGAAACGGCAGCAACGCCTGAGTACGCAGCAGAAAAACCTCCCGCTCCGGAGCAGGCATTCGACGCATTACTTGCTGAACGAGCGCCGAAAGCTCTCGGCTCTCAAGACAGCGATGGGGAGTCTGTCCGCACGTGACCTCTAGCCTGGGCTCAATTCCTGCCACCGAGAGTTCGCTGAAAGATGCGGCCTGCGCACTGCGGCGCCGGATGACGTCCACGGAAACATTGCGTGCCACGGCAAAGAGCCACGCCTCGATTCGAGGGTGGCAGATGAGGCCCTTGGCCCCTGCGAGAAGCCGCAGAAAAGTCTCTTGAAGACCTTCCTCAGCCAGATCTCTCCGCCTGAAGCGTCCAAGAAAGTAGCGGAGTAGCGATTTCTCGTACCGGGCCACGAGCATCTGTGCGCCCCTCTTGTCCCCTGCCAGGTAGCTCTCGAGCAAGGCGCTGTCGGTCGGTGGCAAGCTGCGGTTCATTGCGACACATTAGAAATCGTTTGTCGCCCTACAATATTGCAAGAAAACTAATATTCTCTTGTCGTTCGCAGGGCCCGGACAAGGTCATCCACTTGTGGAAGGGTCGCTTTCTCAAGGACGGGCGAGTAGCCGACCGGGGTGTCTTGCGCTGCCACACGCGCCACGGGTGCATCCAGGTCGCCAAAGAGCTCATCGGCGATGCGGGCAGCGATCTCAGCGCCAAAGCCGTGGCTTCGGTTGTCCTCGTAAGCAACCACAACCCGGTTCGTCTTTTGCACGCTGGCAGAGATCGCGTCCCAGTCGTAGGGCTGAAGCGACCGGAGATCAATCACCTCGGTTTCGATTCCATCTTCCGCAAGCTTATCTGAGGCCCGAAGACTCTTTTCGACCAGAGCTCCAAAAGTGATTACGGTGACGTCACGACCGGCGCGAGCTGTCCGAGCTTTTCCAAGCGGCACCAGGTAGTTGGGCCCGGGGTCAGGTGAACGCGAGTAGCTCTGCCGATAGATATGCTTGTGCTCGAGGAAGAGCACTGGGTCACCACACCGTATGGCCGTCCGAAGGAGACCCGCGGCATCACGGGCGTTCGAAGGAAGGACCACCCTGAGGCCCGGACAGTGGCAAAAAATCGATTCGCCGCACTGGCTATGATAGATTCCGCCGCCTGTAAGGTATCCCCCGATGGGAACTCGCAAGACAACGGGCGCCGTGAACGAGTTATTCGACCTCCAGCGCAGGATGCTTAGCTCGTTGCGGAGTTGCTGCATCGCCGGCCAAATGTAGTCAAAGAATTGAATCTCGACGATCGGAACAAGGCCTCGCACAGCCAATCCAAAGGCACGGCCAACAATACCTGCCTCGGCAATGGGCGTGTTGAACACTCGGTGATCGCCAAACTTGCGCTGAAGGCCCTGCGTGACCTTGAAGACTCCGCCTTTGCCGGAGACCTCACGAATGTGCTTCGATCGTGAGAGATCGGCCACATCCTCCCCAAAAATAAGGATGCGTGGATCTCGGGCCATTTCGCGCTCGAGCGTCTTGTTGATCGCCTCCACCATCGTGATCGGTTGACCCGTCGATTGTGGCTCCGACTCGACCTCGACAACCGTTGTTGGGTTGAACACAAATCTGCTGACCGTCGCGGGATCCGGATCAGAAGCTCGCAGCGCCTCCTCCACGGCTCGCTCGATCTCTTCCTTCGTCTCTGCCCGGACCAAGTCCAGCTCCGCAGCCTCAAGATACCCTTCTCGAAGGAGGAGGCTCTCAAAAGCCGGGACCGGATCGCGGGCGACTTCAGCGACTTTTTCTGCGGCAGTCCTGTAGAGTTTATCGTCGTCCGAGTCGGAGTGAGGCTTGAGTCGGAGGACATGGGCGTGCACGAGAGCAGGCCCCTGGCCGGAACGTACGTAACTGACGGCATGCTTGAGTGCCGTGTAACTCTCAATTACGTCGAGCCCATTGACTTCCTCGACGAAGAAGGACGGGAAACCCCGCACGAGGGCAGACACGCTACCGCCCGGCGTCTGGTGCTCGCTCGGCACGGAAATGGCGTACTCGTTGTCCTGTATCAGAAAAAGGACGGGGAGCTTACGCAGTGAAGCTGCGCTCAAGGCTTCGAAAAACTCTCCTTCGCTCGCGGAGCCCTCACCGCCGGAGACATACACGAGCTCGTCGCGCTCAAAGCCAGGAAGAGGCGGGGCTTTCTTCGTGAGATCCGAAAAGTGGCCGGCGCCATCGCCCTGAGATTGCCGGACGAACCAGCCAACCTCGGCCGTACCCACCGCCTGTAGGTACTGGGTACCCGTGGGGCTGGATTGGTTGATCACGTGCAACGCCGGCGAACCGAAATGACCCGGCATCTCCCTGCCTCCCGAGCTCGGATCGCTTCCCTTGCCCATGGCTTGAAGCAACATCTCAACAGGCCGTATTCCGAGCCCCAGGGCCAGCACTCGATCACGGTAGTAGGGGTAAAACCAGTCATGCCCAGGCTGCAAGAGGAGTGATGCCGCGCCCTGCACAGCCTCGTGGCCCGCGCAGCTCAGTTGAAAGAAGGTCTTCTGACGCCTTTTCAAATTGAGCTCGGCATCGTCAAGAGCTCGAGAGAGAACCATGAGACGGTGAACTCTCAGGAGGCTCAGCCGGTCCAGGCCTGCTAAGTTATGGGCTCGCAACTTTGTCGGCATGGCATCACCCTCTGGTTTCCAGGGAGGCACTTCTTACACCCCACCCACTTTCGGTCGCCGTTGAGATCATAAGCCCCTCGAATGGAGCGGGCAACTCGCGCAAAGTGCTGCATGGAAAAGGACTTGGCTGCCCATCGTGGGCGCCGATGCAACGCATGGAGGTCAATCATTCCGTCCCCAGAGGCCCGTTGAAAAATATCTTTCCCCAAAGTCATTGAATACCGTGACCACCACTCCACGGTCGATTCGCTCCACGACCGATTCCACTCCTTTAATGTAAGCGCCCGAGGATTGCCCCACAAAAAAACCAATCCGAGCCAATTTCTGGCAATAATCGTACGCTTCCTCGATGGAGACCTTCACCTTTGTGTCCACAACGGACGGATCGAAAATCTCCGGTACAATGTCTTCAGGACTTTCGAGCGGCTTGAGACCCTCGATGCCAGGAAACGCGTCCGGCATGATGCAGACGACCTCGATGCTCTTCAGCTCCTCCTTTAGACGGCGGCCAACGCCCGTGATCGTGCCCCCGGTGCCGACTCCTCCAACGAAGTGAGTAACTTTGCGATTCGTCTGCTCCAGGATTTCGTGCGCCGTCGTATAGAAATGCGCCCGCCAATTGTTGTTGTTTCTGTACTGATCGCAGAAGAAATACTTCTCGGGTGAAGCTTCGGCCTGTCGGTGCACCTCTCGCAAAGCCTCGTCATAGCCTTCCAACGGGTCCGTATAGTGAATTTCAGTGCCATGCGCCCGGATGCGAAGCTTCCGCTCACTGGAAGCGTTCCCGGGCATGACGAGCTTGACCTTGTAGCCGAGCGCCTTTCCAATCATCGAATAGGCAATCCCGGCGTTGCCAGAGGTTGAGTCGAGGACCGTCTTGTCAGGACTCAGGCACCCGTCACGAATCGCGTCGAGGAGCATCCAGAGCACCGAGCGGTCCTTGATCGAGCCTCCAGGGTTAAAGTATTCGACCTTCGCATAGACCTCGACATTGGGCTTCTCGAGTCCGGGAAGACGAATCCTCACGAGGGGAGTGCCCCCAATTAATGAGAGGACGGGGCACTTCTCAAGGAAAGGCTTGTGCGCTGCGGGCAAGTGGACTGGGCCGGATTTCAAATGTCATACCCTGCAGAACTCTGCGTAGTCGGTGTACCCGGGAAAATCGCGACCGTCGGCACAATAGGCACAGTTGGCGTCTCTGCGAATCTTCAGCTCGCGGAAACGCATGTCCAGAGCGTCAAACATCATTAGCCTTCCCACCAGCGGGCTGCCTTTCCCCAGGATGATCTTGATCGCCTCATTGGCCTCCAGAGCCCCAACGATCCCCGGAAGTACACCCAACACCCCGGCCTCGGCGCAGGACGGGGCCATTTCGGGAGGAGGTGGCTCCGGATAAAGGCAGCGATAGCAGGGGCCCTTCCCGGGCCAAAAGACGGTAACTTGGCCCTCGAAGCGGTAGATGCTTCCGTGCACGTTCGGCTTCTTGTGCTTGACGCAAGCATCGTTAACCAGGTAACGAGTCGGGAAATTGTCGCAGCCGTCAACAACAAGGTCGTACCGGGAGAGAATCGAATCCACGTTGGCGCTCGTGAGACGCTCATTGTGCGTCACGACCTTGATGTCGGGGTTCAAACTCTCGAGCGTGCGTCGGGCAGACTCGGTCTTGAGCATGCCAATTCGCTCGTCGGAGTGCAAGATCTGCCGCTGCAAGTTGGACCGGTCAACGACATCGTAGTCGACGATACCGAGGGTGCCAGTGCCGGCGGCAGCCAGGTAGTACGCGGCAGGTGAGCCAAGCCCCCCCGCACCAATACAAAGGATCCGGGCCTTCTTCAGCCGGAGCTGACCCGCCTCCCCCACCTCGTCCATCGTGATATGCCGCATGTAACGCTCGCGCTCTCGATCAGTGAGCAGCTCCGGCACTTCGACCGGCAGCCCCTCCGCCGCCCAGCGCTCGTAGCCGCCGGCAAGCGAATGGACCCCGCCAAAACCCATCCGCCGGAGCGTGTCTGCGGCGAGAAGGGAGCGGACACCCTGGGCAGAGTAAACCACCAGCGTCCGCATCGGATCCAGGAGCTTCCCCTCGGCCTGCAGCTCCAGGTGGCCGCGGGCCAGGTGCATGGACCCTGAGATGTGGCCTTGACGGTATTCATCGCCCTCACGAATATCGAGGAAAGTGACCGGGGCCCCACCTGAAGCCGCCAGGGCTTGCGCATCCCTGGGAGAGATTTCGTCGACGTCCGAATGTAGCCGGGGTAATTCGGCACTCAGGGAGGCGGGTACCTTTTCCGACTCCTGCCGCCTCTCAAGAGGCCCGGCAGACGAAACCACAAAAGGGTGCCCGTTTTGCTTCCAGCGAGAGTAACCGCCGGCCATACTGATCACGTTGTCATAGCCCAGCTTGCGCAAACTTTGAGCCGCGAAGAGCGAGCGAAGGCCTCCCTGGCAGTAGGCAATGATTCGGCTTTTCTTGTCCGGCACAACGTCCTCCGCCCTGAGCTCGAGGAAGCCCCTGGGAAGGTGCTTGGCGCCTGGAACGCTTCCCTGGCGAAATTCGTCGGACTCGCGAACGTCAAGGACGGTGACGCCTCTTCCGTCGGAATCGAGGGTCTTCTGGACGTCCTCGGGGGAAATCTCGGGGATCTCTCCCCGCAGCTTCATGAGCCACTGATCCTTCACGCTTGTCATGAGGTCGTTTCAGACTAAGGGTCGCTCACACCAATGGTTCCGCAAGCTCGCGTGTCCACGAAACATTGACTCACTCAATCGGCACGTCCACCCGCAATGGCGGGAACAATGCTAAGCTCATCTCCTGGCTCGACAGAGGTGTCGGGACCCTGAAGGTGCCGAACATCCTCTCCATTCACGAAAACGTTGATGAATCGCCGAATCGTGCCGGCCTCGTCAAAGACTTTCTCTCGAATCCCCTTGTGGACAGAATCAATATTGTTAAAGACCTCCCGAACACTGCTTCCGTCAACCTCCACCTCGGCTTTGCCGCCAGTGAATTTACGAAGTGGAGTGGGGATTCGGACCATCACACCCATAGGTTCTCTCAGTTCAGATGCTGGTTTGGCTTGGTTGGCAAGGGAAGAAGGGGCAGCAGCCAATGACGCGAAGGCCCAGTGATTTTAGACCCAAAGTATAGCTTCACGCCATGCCCAACGCAATGGCCGGGGCCCAGTGGAGACTCTCTCTCTGTGCCAGCTCCAAGTGCTGAGCAGGGTGGTGCAGTCCTCGGGCAAGCCGGAGAGCCTAGTCTAGCGTATAGCTAAGCTGTTGTACTTCCGCGAAGCGCCGAAGCCGCTCCCGCTCGGCGAGGACGAAGTCCGAGTGAACCCCCATGACGTGGCTGTAACGGATTGAGTAGTGCGGTATGCCCTTCTCGAGCAACTCTTCAGAGAGGTCGCGGTCTTCCTGCAGAATGGTTTTCTTCCGCTCCTGCCACTCTTCCCAGGTAAGCGATTCGATCTCGTCCACCAACTTCTGATAAATAGGCGCCGAGGGCCAATCCGAGAGGGCATTGACCCACCAATGGCAGGCCTTTGAGACTTTCTCGAGCCAGACGTCATGGTCACCGCCAAACTTGAGGCAAGTGCCATCGAAGTAGTTGCCGAGTCGGTTCATCTTTTCGAAGTCGATCAAGTTGTTCTGGCTTGCAATCGTGTAGCCCGCAGTTCCGGGGAATGGGAAAAATAGAGCCCAGCGAAACCGTCCCATCTTGATCCGCGAACAGAGGGCAAGAGTTTCGAGGACTTCGGCGCGGCCCTCGTGTGGCAAACCAAACATGATAAAGGCCGAGGTGTGCAGGTCGAACTTGTGAGCCGCAGCAAAAGCTCGCTCAATCGTGGAGTTCGTCATGTACCGCCAAAGGACCTCACGCCGAATCTTGTCGCTGCCACTCTCAAGACCATATTTCACGATCATGCAGCCAGCTTCCTTCAAGGCACTGGCGATCTCATCATTGAAAACTTGAACGTGGGCGTTAACTACAAAGGGGATGCCAAGCTCGCTTTTCTTGTAGGCATCACAAAATTCAAGCACGTAGGACTTGTTGAGCGTGAAGAGGTCGTCGTCGAAGATGATCGTGTTCACACCTGGGTGGCGACTCTTGAGGATCCGGATCTCTTCAAGTACTCGCTCGATGGGGTAATGCCTCAGATACTCCTTGGCGTTCTTGACGCCGCCGTCCTCGAGGTACTGATCAACAATCTCCTTGTTGAAACAATAGGTGCATTTGTACGGGCAACCACGCGAAGTCAGCAGGCTCAGCCACCCCTTCTTGACCTGGAGAATACGCTCCATCTCAAAAACGTCCCAGTCCATATCTGGCAAAGTGGCCAGGTCGGGGAAAGGCCCGACGCAATTCTTGATGCTCTTTCCCCCTGGCCGGTAGATGCGCATGTTGGCCACGCTCGAGGTGTCCTCGCCTCGCTCCAGCCGGTTTACCAGATCGAGGAACGGATATTCTGCCTCACCCACAGCCACGTAATCCCAGAGGCCCGACTCGGTAACCTGTTCCGGCACCATCGTGCAATGTACGCCGCCAATGCACATGGGGGTGGTAATTCCTGCGGCACGGATATCCCTGGCCAGCTCACAAGACCAGTCGTATTGCTGACTCATGACCGAGAAGCCAATGATCCCGGGCTGGTACTCGCGGATTTGCTCGACGATCTCCGCATTCGAGGGGATCGGCCAGAGGTGCTCACAGACGTGGACGAGAGAAGTCTCGTGGCCCGCCCTCTTCAGCACGGCCGACAGAGATGCAATTCCATGGCTCACGCCCGGCGGACAGTCAATGCTGGGGTAAACAAAGAGGACTTTCATGCGTTTTGACCTACCTCCAAGTGCCTGGCAACTTATCCACACACTATCGGAAGTAAAGGAAAAACTGAAACTTATGGACCGTTATCGGAAGAGTCACCCCGGGGGCGATCGTGGGCCTGCCCTCACCCACCCCCTTGGCAAGTCGAGGTTCTGCTTTACCTGGGCGCGTTGGGCGACTCTGCGTAAGGCTTGCAGAAGCGGCGCCATTCTTTTTCCCATCCCCTGACAATGACTTGCCGCAGTTTCAGGCTCCGGGGGTCCTCGGCGGCAATATCGAGGCTCATGCGACTGACCTTCTGAAAGATCTCCTCCAGGGCCTTGTCAGCAATGTGGAAGACCCGGAGATCGTCAGATCTCCCGGTAAGCCCTGGATAGCTGGCTGGAATTCGGACGCTTCGATTGTCCGTCAAGGCCTCGATCAGGTAGGGGACGGCGGGAAAGCCGATCTCGGCCAGCTGTTTGACCACCTCCTCTGTGGTTACAGGTTCATCCTTGTTGGGTTGGAGAGGCAACAAACCCAACTGCAACACCACGTCGGGGTTTGACAGAGTCTTGCCCTGAAACATGAGCTGGTCCCAGAAAATCTTCGCCACACGCCGTCGGAGGTTAAGAACCGTCGAATCCTCACTCTTGACGTTTTCTTCCAGAAGCTCCGGAAGTGGGTATGCCTCCAGTTCGACTCCGGAGGCCGCAAGGAGCCGAATTGAGGCCGCGCCCTTGTACCTGTAGCCAGCCGCACGGTCGAGCACCCGGATCACGGTGACGAATTGCGCATCAAAGCTTCCCTCGATCTCGTACTTGGCATCCCGGGGATTCTCGACAATCGGGTGCCCAGCGCGTCGCAAATACTCTTCCAAATATCGCTCGAGCACCTTTACCGCTGGCGCTGAAACCACTCCGGCCTGATTCTTCACCTGCTCGGAAATGCTGACATGTACGGGCTCGCGCAAATACTGGCTTTTTGCTGGATCTGGCTTTGTCCTGGTCGAAGGGGGAAGTTCCGATGCCGCGAGCCTATGCAACGGCTCCGCCCCCGGGACTGGCAGGGGAGGATCCGACTTCGACTCCGAAACCCCGAGACAGCCAAGGAGAAGGAGCAGGGCACAAGGACCGACGATGTTCGAACCCTGTGGTTTGACTTTCATGATGGTGTCTCCGGATTCTTTGGCCCTTGCTTCCTTGGAGCCTGCCTCCGCTGGTCCTGGTGGCCCAGGACCGAACGAACTCCTCTCGGGCAGCGGCTCCCTGGAAACAAATGAAAATGGGACGCTGTACGACTGAATTATCTTGCGCGCTTTTCGGCGCCGGAGACGGCAACTATACTCCACGCGGCCATGATTGGGACATCCTGGCCAACGCTCCCCCGCCATCGGCGCCGGAGGAGCCCGCTGCGGGGGAGGTCTTCCCGGCCCGCGAGGGGTATATATACCGCACGCGGGCAATGATGAGACCTTTTGCAGCCTGCGAAAGGTTGCGGCTGCTCGCGCCAGAGGCGCCCGGCGCCCATCAGGCGCCGAGGAGGGGGTTTGCGGTGAGCTGGCGGAGCCGCAAACGGCTCGGAGGGAGCCGGCGCCAGCGAGAGCTGGCGGCTCCCGAGAGCCTGGCCCGGAGGGGCCGCGTGGCGTTGTTGCCTCCGCCCTCGCTCCGCCCTCGCTCCGCTCGGAGGCGAGCCGTCGTGGGGGAGGGTCCGTCTCCCCCACTATCAGAAACGAGCCACAGACTTGAGATGGTCCTCCTCTGCCCATTCGGAATGTCTCACGTGTGGGCGCGCGAGGTATACTGCCCCCCATGCGCTTCACAAAAATGCAGGGGGCTGGAAACGACTATGTGTACGTGAACTGCTTCGAGGAGAAGGTTGACCGGCCAGCCGAATGGGCCGTCCGGGTCAGTGACCGGCACTTCGGGATCGGGAGCGACGGGCTGATCCTCATCTGCCCGCCCAAGAACGCCGGCTCCCACTGCCGCATGGAAATGTACAACGCGGACGGAAGCCGGGCGCAAATGTGCGGCAACGGCATTCGATGCGTCGCGAAATATGTCCATGACCACGGAATCGCCCGCACGAGGGAAATCCGCATTGACAGCGACGCGGGCGTCAAGGTAGTTCGGATTGAGACCGGCCCCGATGGCAAGGCAGCCCAGGTGGAGGTAAATATGGGTCCGCCAACCCTGGAGAGAGGCTCCGTTCCCTTCGTCGACGGAGGCAATCCGAAAGAGCCAGCCCGAAACGTGCCTCTGGAAGCAGCGGGTCACACCTTTCGAGTGACGGCGGTCAGCATGGGAAACCCCCACGCAATAATCCGGATCGAGGAGCATCCCGGCATTCCGCCCCTGGCCGAGTTGCCCCTTCGGGAGTGGGGTCCGCTGTTCGAGCGCCACCCGTTTTTTCCGCAGCGCACCAACACGGAATTCATCTCAGTTCGCTCGCCGAAGGAAATGGATTTCCGCGTCTGGGAGCGGGGGAGCGGCGAGACACTTGCCTGTGGCACCGGCGCCTGCGCAGCCGTGGTAGCCGGCGTGCTCAACGGTTGGTGCGAGCGAGATACGACTGTGCACCTGCGAGGCGGCGACCTTCGGATCCGCTGGAGCGAGGACGGAGCCGTCTTCATGACGGGGCCGGCGGCTGAAGTATTTTCGGGCGAGATCCCTTGACCCCGATTGCGACGTTTCCCGGAGCCTCCTGGCGGGACTTGGCGGGATCGGGAGGGCCACGAGACTCAGCCTGCTGCACAGTCCCCTGCGGCTGTAATCGTTTCATCTCTCGCTCCAGCTCCCAGATCCACTTGTCTTCCAGATCGTGCTTTCTCGCTCGCCGAAGCCAGGCTCGCGCACTCCTGGGATCACCCGACCGAGCGCAGACAACACCCAGGCGAAAGAGGGCCTCGACGTCACCGGGATCGGCATCAATGCAGGTCAAGAAAGCCTTCTTGGCCGCTTCCGTGTCGCTTCGAAGGTAGGAGATCATGCCATTGCGAAGCGATATCATTCGTTGCTCCTCGTGCGCCCTGACTCGGCCCGGGCTCGTGAGGCGCAAGATCTTCACCCAATTCCACAAGGTGATCCCGACAAGGACGAGGAGCGCCAAGGCGATGAGGCTGCGTCGTCCAGCACCGAAGTAAATGTAGAGCCCGTTCAACAAGCAGAAGCCAGCCACCGCAAAGATCGTGAAAATCGAGAGGCCCGCCTGCTCGCGCCCCCAGTAGACGAACCCCCACCCGGGCACCAGCGACAGGAACAGTGCTACGGGGCGAGAACGGGATCGGACACTCATTGCGAGGCGAATTATAGTTTGTTGGCGGGAAATTGGGGAAGGACAATTCATCCTTCAATCATGCACGAACAAGATCAACATAGCGTTCTCCGTATCCTCGATGTCAATCTCAACCGGGTCGCAGAGGCCCTTCGGGCAGTCGAGGAAGTCTGTCGGTTCCACTGGAACGCGAAGGGCCTCGCAAGCGACTTGAAATCCCTCCGCCATGAAGTGCTTGGAGCCGTCGCGCCGACTGCAATGCGAAGAGCCGCGCTTTTCGAGGCTCGCGACATTGCAGGGGATGTTGGAAGAGGGACCCCGTCGCCATCCGGAGGCTCAGAACCTGATGAGATGGCGATTCGGAACCTGCAGCGAGCCAAGGAGTCCTTGCGAGCGCTGGAGGAGGCGAGCCGCGTGGCCGGTATCTCCTCTGCGGAACAGCTCGAGGCAGCCCGTTACAGTCTCTACGCGATCGAAAAGGCGCTGGGCCGCTTCGTGGTCTCCGGCACGGACCGGCAACACTTACTCCGGCGCGTCTTGGAATCGCGACTCTGCCTTCTCGCCACCGCCAGTCTGAGCCTCCGGCCGCTGCAGGAAGTCGTTCACGAGGCTATCGAGGCGGGCGCCGGCATGGTGCAGCTTCGAGAGAAAGGCGTCAACGACCGGACTTTGCTCAAGGAAGCGAGAATGCTGCGGGATCTAACCGCACGATGGGGGGCGCTTTTCATCGTGAACGATCGGCCCGACATCGCGATCCTTGCCGAGGCGGACGGTGTGCATCTCGGCCAAACAGATCTGCGCCCTACGGAGGCCCGCCGCATCGTCGGAAAGGGGCGGTTGGTGGGTGTCTCGACGCACTCACTCGATGAGGCTCGCGGCGCGGAGAGAGACGGTGCCGACTACATCGGCTTGGGCCCCTTGTTCCAGACCTCGACAAAGGACGCGGGACCGATCTTCGGGCCAGAGCGGCTTCGAGAGGTGCTCGAAAAGGTCTCAATCCCTGCCTTTGCCATTGGTGGAATCAATGCCGATCGGGCCTCGCTGATCCGCGAATCGGGGTGCGGGCGCGTTGCGGTCAGCTCGGCTGTCCTGTGCTCGCAGGACCCTGGCGGTTCGGTCCGGGACATCATCCAGGCACTGACTACCGCGCGCCATAAATAAGTGTCTGAAATCACCTGGAGGCGCGCGGTACTCTTGAGGGGGGCCACGCTGCCCCCCCTCACACTCCCCCTGGCGAGTACCGCACAAGAGCCACATTTTCAGGCACTAACTTACGGTGGGCGGTACTTACAGGCTAAAATCTCTTGATGCAGATTCCGGCCCCAAATGCTTGGTCGCCAAACGCCCTCGCAGTGTTTCGAGCCCGTTACTTGAAACGGGACGAGCACACCCATGCGCCCTCCGAGACGCCAGAGCAGCTCCTTCGCCGTGTCGCAAGGCACGTTGCAGCGGCCGAGCTTGCCTGGGGCGCGAGCGAGACGGAGCGTCTCGGGTGGGAAGAGAACTTCTTTGCGCTCCTGTGCCGGGGAATCTTCCTGCCCAACAGTCCCACACTCATGAACTCCGGGCGAGAGCTGGGACTTCTCAGTGCCTGCATCGTGCTGCCCATCGAGGACTCCATCGAGAGTATCTTCGAAACCCTGAAACACACGGCACTCATCCAGAAGGCTGGCGGCGGCACGGGATTCGACTTCTCGCGCCTGCGGCCGAGGGGTGATCTGGTGCGCTCAAGCGGGGGCAAGGCCTCGGGGCCAGTCTCGTTTCTCCATGTCTACAGCACGGCAACCAGCGCCATCCAGCAGGGGGCCTTCCGCCGTGGCGCCAACATGGGGATTCTGCGAACCGATCACCCCGATATTGTTGAGTTCATCCGTTCCAAGGACGACCGGCAAAGTCTCACGAACTTCAACATCTCGGTCTCGATCCCGGATGAGTTCATTCGGCAGGTCGAGTCGGATCCGCGAGGCCCTCATTTTGTCAGAAACCCACGCACCGGGAAACACCATCGGCTCGCAAGAGGTGGGAGGACCGGGGAGTACTGGACAGCAGGCGAAGTGTTCGACCTGATCACCGAACGAGCTTGCGCGACCGGCGAGCCCGGAGTCATCTTCCTTGACCGGATCAACCGCGACAACCCGACTCCTGCCCTGGGAACGATTGCGGCAACCAACCCCTGCAGCGAGCAGCCCCTCCTGCCGTACGAGGCTTGCACGCTTGGTTCCATCAACCTGGTCAAGTTCACAAGTGGCGCCGGACTCGACTGGGCAAACTTTCGCCAGACGGTACGGACGGCTACACGGTTCCTCGACGACGTGGTGGAGGTGAACCGCCTTCCCGTTCCCGAAACAGAGCGCCTGTGCCGCCTGAACCGCAAGATCGGCCTTGGCATCATGGGATTCGCGGATGCCCTCTTCGCCTTGAGCCTGCCCTACGATTCGGACGACGCCGTGGCGCTCGGCGAGCGGATCATGGAGACACTGAACGAGACCGCTCATGACGAAAGCGAGGCCCTCGCGCGAGTCCGCGGCCCATTCCCGGCCTGGAAAGGCAGCCGGTGGGATACCAAGGAGGGCCGACCGCAACGCAACGCCACTGTCAGCACCATTGCCCCAACCGGGACGATCTCCATCCTTGCAGGCTGCTCGGGTGGAATCGAGCCCGTCTTCTCGCTCGCTTTTCACCGAAACATTCTGGACGGTGGCCGTTTTCTTGAGGTAAATCCGATCTTCATTCAGGCGGCCAGGGAGCGAGGGTTCTACTCTACCCGGCTGGTAGAACGGCTGCTCGAGACCGGAACTCTTCAAACACTCGAGGAGCTCCCCTCCGACATGAAGCAGGTCTTTCAAACAGCACGGGACGTGTCACCCGAAGCGCACGTACGTATGCAAGCCGCCTTCCAGCGACACTGCGACTCCGGGATCTCAAAGACGATCAACTTCCCGGGCTCCGCGACACCGGCCGACGTGCGATCGATCTACCTCAAGGCTTTTCACGCTGGCGTCAAGGGGGTCACTGTCTACAGGGACGGATCACGGCCCCATCAGCCGATGGCGCTCAACCATTGCAAGGGATGCGAGTAATCGCCGAACTACGCCCAGCCGGCAACCTTCGCCCGGAGTCCGCTTACCATTAGATGGGCTTCGATCATGTGGCAGTTCTCGGCGATCTCCATGTCAGAGACCCCGCTGTGGAGTACGATTTGCGCCAAACTTTTTAGCTTACCCCCAGAGAAGCCAGTAAGCCCACAGGTAAGAAGACCATTGTGGTTGGCCCACTCCACGGCGTGGACTACATTGGGACTATTTCCGGAGCCGCTGATCGCAATCGCAATGTCGCCGGCTGAAGACAGCGTGACAAGCTGCTCACGAAAAATGTATTCGTAGCCCCAGTCGTTACCGAGAGCCGAGATGAAAGGCACGCAGTCGGTGAGACTTTGGACCCGCAGCCGTCGGGGTACGGTCATGTCCTTGACAGTGCTCTTGGCCAGATCCTCGGCAAGGTGCGACGCAGTCGCGGCCGATCCTCCATTGCCAAAAATGAAGACTCGCTTGCCGGTCAGGTAAGCGTCGTGGAGCCGCTCGACCACTTGGGAGACGACGGCATAATCAATTTGCTGAAGCATCTCGCGAGTTTTGAGGACTTGGTCCTGCATCCCCCGCACCAAGAGCGACGTCTCGGTCATCTGAGCTCTCCTCCAAATCGCCGAACCTGTCGGCTAGAATTAGCGGTTCTTGCTGATCCACCGTGGGGGAAGCCGTCGAGGCGTCGCGCGGCTTTTCAATCTGGTACAAGCGGATCTTCTCGTAAAGCGTCGAGCGGTTGATCCCCAAGATCTCGGCGGCGCGCCGCTTGTTCCAGTTGACGCTCTGGAGTACTCGACGAATGTGCTGAGCCTCCACCTCTGCCAGCGACCCGAACGGTTGCGGCACGTCATCCCGGCGCAATTCGCCGGGAAGGTTCTCGGGATAAATAGTCCTCCCGTTCGACAGGAGGATCGCCTCCTCGATACAGTTCTTGAGCTCCCTCACGTTACCAGGCCAGCGGTAGGCAAGCAGGAGCTCCCGAGCCCTCGGGGAAAACTCCATCAGCCCGCGGCCCTCCGTCTGCTGGAGCATGAGGAAGTGCTGACAGAGGGGCAGAATGTCTTCGCGACGCTCGCGAAGCGGCGGGAGCTCGATCTTGAATACCTTGAGCCGGTAGTAAAGATCTTCCCGGAAAGCCCCCTCCATTACCGCCTTTTCAAGCACCTTGTTCGTGGCAGCCACAATTCGAAGGTCGACCCGAACCCCCTCGCTGGCCCCCAAAGGGTTAACAATCCGGTCCTCCAGAACTCGCAGGATCTTGGCCTGCGTCGAGAGGCTCATGTCGCCGATCTCATCAAGAAAGAGCGTGCCTCCATTCGCCAGCTCGAACTTGCCGAGCTTGCCCCTGGGATCGCTGCCAGAAATACCCGATTTGGGGGCATAGCCAAAGAGCTCACTTTCGAGCAGCGTTTCGGGGATTGCGGCACAATTTACTGCAATGAAAGGGTTAGCTCTGCGAGGAGAGCGATCATGAATCGCCCGTGCCACAAGCTCCTTGCCCGTGCCGCTCTCGCCCAAGATGAGCACTGTGGTGTCGAAGGCCGCAACCCGCTTCGTCTTGCGGAGAAGCTCCTTGGCGACTGGGCTGACCCCAATCAGGCGATTCTTCTGGTGCAGAATCGTCTTCAGCTCGATGTTCTCTTCCTGAAGCTTCTGGTAGAGCTCCTCCTTCTCAATCGCCAAGCCAATCAGATGGGAAAGTATGTTGGCGAAGTAGAGGTCCTCCTGGGAAAAGCTCTCCGAGCTCTCCCGATTGTCCAGGTAAAGAACACCCGCCACCTGATCCGCCCGGAAGATCGGGAGGCACATCGCACTCTTGATATTGAGCCTCACGACACTTTTCGAGTCGAGCATGCTTGTGGCGCCGACAGACTCTTCGGGTGCCGCGGAGAAGAGGATGGCGACGGCCTCACGCCGCACGCGCTGAACGATGGAGCGGCTGTGCGACACACTGCGACTGAGCCCCTGGTTCCGCTCGACCCGAATCTCGAGCTGATCTTGTGGTGAGAAGAACCCAATGAAGCCCCGCTTGACTTGCAGGTTATCGAAGACTGCGTCGAGGGCCACTGAAAGAAGCTTTTGGTGGTCGGAAAGGCTGCGGATGAGCTCGCTGAAACTCTGCAAGATCCTCAAGTTCTTCTGGGAGCGAACCTCGCCGGCTCGAGCGACGACACTCAGGGCTTCCGACATCGTTTCTTCGGGCGAAGTCGCGTTCGACCGACAGGCCTCCCGGAAGCGTTCAATCGATTGACGCGCGTCCATCACCGTGGGCGTGGCGCCGTCCGAGGGAGGGCTGGAGGCTCTCGAGGTCGAGCTACTGAAAAATAGCGAAGTCTCCCCGATTTCAATCAAATCGCCCGGCGAGAGCACGTGGCTCAAGACCTCTTTGCGGTTCACGCGAACTGGATTTCGGCCGCCGATGTCCTGAAGCACGAAATCGGATCCCCTGGTGATGATCACCGCATGTTGGCGCGAGACCAATGGATCGCCGAGCACAAGGTCCATGGAACGGTCGCGCCCCAAGAAAACCGAGGCCTTGTCGCTCTCGAAATGGGAAGGCTCCTTCAACTGATAGCTAATTTCAAGACGTAGCATGAAGTGCTTTCGTGGCCTGTGGGGAATTACTACAAGGGCCCAATATGTTGCAGGAGGATAGCCTGGGGCAGATTGCCTGTCAATTGAATGTTGGTTTTTCGGACAGCGGAAAAACCACCAAGCGGACAAGGAGCCATGGCCATGGCTCCACCAGCGACTCAATTGGCGATAACTTTTTGATTAGCGGGCCCCAGAAGATGAGGTAATCTTCAGCCCCGCATGCACAGCCACCCAGTTTGCATACTCCTGGCGGGGGAGGAAGGCCTCCCCCGCACCGGCCGCCTGGCGGCGCCTTTTCCTCTCGCGCTTCGCACTCGCTCCGGGTCCCCTCAGGTCGCACGCTGCGAGTGTGACTCCGGGTCATGCTCTCGGGAGCCCACGGTGACGGATCGCTCGCCAGGATATCCCCATCATGGGCGCGAGGCGTATGGCACCCAGTTCACCTGCCAAGCTTCCGCAATTGTCTTGCTCCTCCTCCTCGCAAGTGGGTGCGCTGGATTTGAGACCTTCCCGCTGCCCACCGGCCTTGCCCATTCACAAAGCAACTACCAGGAGAAGGAAGGCCTCTCGATCGCAGCTCAAATGCTCCACTCCTCACTAACATCCCGCTACCATTTCGGGCCAGACGTGCGCAAGGCAGGCTATCTCCCGGTCTTTGTGAGCTTCGAGAACCGAGGAAAAAGCAGCTTTAATGTCCAGAGACGGAACTTCTGGGTAGTTCTTGAGAACGGCGAACGACTCGAGCCGGTCCCACCCGAGGAGATTTTCGCGAAAGTAAGGCGATCGACCTTGCCAGCATTCATCCTGGCACCCCTCGTGTTGCCAGCCATATGGCTGCACCATCATCTGGAAGCGTACAATTTCAAAGCTGCGAAAACGATGTACGAAAAGTCACTCCCGTTGAGGCTGCGGCTCGAGAAAAACGACATGCCTTTTACTCGAGTCGTCTTTTTTCGCGATCTGGCAGGAGCGCAAACAGCCCCGCGAAACCTTGCGAGCAGCGTGCTCCACGTGCTCGTTGAAATCGAGGGGTCGAGACCTCCGGCCAGTCGGTCGGTGGCAACCCCAGGAGGAACCGAGCCAGCGAACGCGACGCCGACGGAAGTCGTGGAGACAACGCCAAGCGGTCCCGACCGAATCGTTGGCAGCTCCGTGACATTTACAGTCTCCTTGAACCTGGAGGACGGGTGAAAGTCGCAAGTGGGCTCATGGTGTTGGCAGCGTGGACCCTGTGCGGCTGCGAAACCCTTCCGCACCCCGAGAGCCAGACTCCTTACGAGCTCGGACGGGACGCGGCGAAAATGAAGGACTATGCAACTGCGGTCACGCAGCTCACTGTCGCGATCAACAATGCCCGCGACTATGTCTTTACGGAGGCGTACTTTGAACGAGGTGAATGTTACCTCCAGATGGCCATGAATACCGAGGATCCGCCCGCAAGAGACCAACACCTTCAACTCGCCCTGGAGGATTTCAATCACGTGCTGAAGAGCGAAGAGCTGGGAGCCTGCAACAACTCCCGCGCAAACGTTCTCATCGGAAGGACTTTCATGGCCAAGCTCGACTTCAAGGCAGCCGAGCAGGCCTTCAGAAAGGTCTTGGAGTTCGAGGTTGAGCCCTCCGCACGCGAATCCATCCTTGCAGCTCACCGGGACCTTGGGTGGATCTTGCTCGAAGCGGCCAGGACGAGCTTGAAGCCAGATCTCACCGCAGAGGAGGAGATCAAGCTGCAGGAGGAATTTCGGAAAGCGCAAGAGCACTTCTCACGTGGCCTAGAAATCCATGACGAGGACGAGGAGTGTAACTTGGGAAAGGGCATTTGCCTCCACTGCCGGGGCCAAGATGGAGAGGCAATCCGCTATCTCAGGAAGAGCACGGATCTTAGCGAATCCCGCAACTCGGCGAACCCCCGCGGACACTACTATCTCGCGCTCGCACTCGAACTTCAGCACGGATATCAGGACAAGGCCCTCGAACATTACCGGCGTGCCGTGGAGCAGGACTCAAGACAGTCGTTCACTCAACTCTACAATCACCTCGTAAAGGTTCTCCTCGTCTATGTGCCCTTCGAAGCTCCACAATTCCGCTGGTTCTTCGACAACATGCTGGCATTCACCGGTGGCGATCGAACCTATTGGTCCAATGTGGAAGAGTTCGCAGGGGGACTGATCGAAGGACGCACCGTCGGCATGAAAGAAGCTGGGTTCCTGGCCCGTGCAGTTGCCCGGGCGAGAAATCTCAAGGTGGACGCGGCCGTCTCCGATGCGCTCCTCCTGAGCGACCAGCCAGATTTCCTTCAACTCCTCATTCGAATTTTCCCCAACCAGCCACGACGCGCCGAGAGCCTTTACGGCCGCGCGCTGACTCTTTTCGGGTCGAAGCGACACAAGGAATTGGCCAATTTTTTCAAGGAACCGGCATTCGAAACTCCCGATCCAGCCCTGACGGAAAGCGAGTACTTCCAAAAAGCACTGGTAATTGATGGCCGCAACATCCTGGCGCTTTGGCTCGAGAGAGGCTCCAGAAACGGACCGCTCACGGTTGGGCAAAAGACAGAACGCGACAGCTACCTCTCCAGGGCGATTGCAGCATTCCAAACCTATCTCACAAGTCACCCTGACGATCGAGAAGTGGCCCTGGCGCTCGGCGGAGCACAGGAAGAAACCGACGACTTCTCGAAAGCCTCGGTTCGATATGCTGAGCTCGGCAAGAAAAACCCCGCTGACGACGAAGTATTCCGGAGACTCGTGCGGCTCCACACGGGCCGCCTGCTGAACCCGCAGCAGATGACGGACGCATGGGTCGCACTGCTTCGCTATGCCGGGAACGATCCCGAGATTCGCGAATACGTTCAGCGGCAGAAAGACGCGCTAGTATCCCAGATCACTCTTTACTGCAGGGGATGCGGCAGAAAGGGGTCAGAGGGCGACGTCCTCTGTCTGGAGTGCGGAAAACAGATCGGGGTTGCTACCGCGCCGCTGACAGGCAGCGAGTAGCGCTGCCGCAGCGAGCCACTCCGGCCAGTCCGTCACGCCGAAAGGGCATGAAGCTCTTGTCAAGACCCTCAGAAAGCGAAGAAGGCCGGTGGAAGAGTTTGCCGGCCTTTCGCTCAAGCCTCTGGGGGCTCCTCACTATTTTTTCTCCTCGTGGAGGGTCCTTGGCTCTTTTCGCTTCACCTTGTCAGGAAGCAACTCGTTGAGAATGAGTTGATATTTTTCTACTTGTTTGTGCTTGTTTGATATTATCACCACAATCCATCTCCTGTCTACTGCCTACCTCAAGGACTCTCGTCCCTCAATAAACCACGTGAAAGGATGCCAACGTATGCCGAAACCAAATTCGCGGGCCACCCTGAGCCTCGTCACCGCCGTGCTTCTAGGCTGCTCTCCATCGCCGAGACAAACGCCTGAGAATCTGCCACAGCCTCCCTCGTCCGCACAACTGACTCCGACACCCGCCGTCACCGCCACCGGAACGACGCCCCCTTCGCCGACAGCGAGCAAGGGGGAGATTCCCCCAGCCATCAGGGAGTTGAGGGCAAAGCTTGAACCCAGTGGCGAGGTCAAGGCACCCGCCACAAGCGCTCCCATACCGACAGCGCCGCCCACCGAGGTAGCCGCTCCAATACCGGACGCCGAAAAGCTCACCCAGTCAGCAGCCAGAGTGATCAGTGAACTTTCGCAGGCGCTGGAACAAGGCGATTTCAAGCAAGCCGAGGCCCTCTGCATCCAGCAATCCGATCTTGGAAAAGTCCTGGGAGCCAGCTACGTGCCCATCATCGGCAGTGGAGTGCCAACGCAGAACGCGGCAGCCATCCAGCACTTGATTGCTGGCCTGAAGGGCAAGAAGTGGTCCTCGGATTTCCAACCCGGGAGGCTGAGTCGTGCCCCCGGGAGAAGTGCCTTCCTGGGGGGGCTGATCCTCATGAGTGGCTCCATAGTGCGCTTCAGATCCGAAGGCGTGACGATCGAGGCCCACCTTGAGGAGCTAACGCACTTCGGTGAAGACTGGCGAATCTTCCGCCTCAGAGCGCCGTAAGAACCCAGATAAAGATTCGCCTTCGAGCCCGGCCGTAGCGACGCGGAAACAAGGTGCCCGCCGCGCCCCGGTCAAGAGGAGCCCCAGGCTTCGAACCTGGCCACGTAGGCCATTGTGCCCTCGACCTGCTGCAATTCCGCGAGGCTTTCGTCGTTCCGGTCTCGTGACCGGAAAAAAGCCTCCGTCAGAAAATAAAAAAAGGACGTCTCAGAGGAGTTAAGACGCCCTTAGAAAAGAAGTGAAGAGAAAACCTAATATTTGAAAGAACTACTGCGTATGGCCTCGGCTACAGCCTCAAGAACTCTCATAAACCTGTCTCTAAAACCAGGACTCGCAGCTCACACTTCGGGCTACTTCAAGCAAGCAGTCCCAATCCGCGAGCCCATACTATAGCCAGGTCAGCATTTTGTGTCAAGAGTTCGCGCAAAGAATTTCACAACGTTTCAACAACCATCTAACAACACCCAAGATTTTACTGTAAAAGCACTAAGCGCTCTTCTCCGGAATCACATGACCGATTCTCCGAATTTCTTGGTCCCAGAAATCCGGCACGACGAGCTCTCCGGATGGCCACGGCAGCCCTCAGCAGTCGCGAACCCAAACCTGCGGCCACTCGGGCAGCGCCGAGGATCAGACGGGAATGCTCTCTTGAACGGGAACTCGCCGCCGCCACCGAAGATGCTTGATGGGCCGAGGAAGGGAAGACTTGACGATCAACTCGATCTCTTCGGCTCGCTGACGATACGCCTCCGAGAGATCGTCCTTGCCCCTCAGCAGGTAAACCTGGGAGATGTCGCCCAGTACCTCCCAGCGAAGACGGGGGCATTTTCGGGCTTCCGAGCCTCCCATGGCCTGCTCGAGCGCTTCGAGCGCGCGCAGGAAGTTCTTCCTCGGGTTGCTTGACGAGCTCTCCACCACGCCCAGCAAGTGAAGAAACTCCTCCACGAGGGGCGAAAGGCCCAGGGTCCGTGCCAGCTGAATGCCCTCTCTCCCTTGCTTGAGCGCACCCTCGAAGTCCAGCTCGTAAAAAGCGAGCCAGCCAGCCTCCAGCTTGAATCGAGCTGACTCGATCGGCAGCTCCAGACGATCGACAAGCTCTTTCCATCGTCGGAAAGATTTTTGCGCGGCCTCAGGATTGCCATGTCCCGCCTGGGTCCGTGCCAGAAGTCTCCAGCCAGAGAGTTCCAGGCTGGGGAGGCGAAAAACCCCTGCCGCCTCGATGAGATCCTGAGCCACAGACAGCGCCGGAACGCACTGGCCCGTCTCCTCCAGGAATCTGCCCATACATTCAAGCGATAGCAGCACAACCGAAACGGTGCCTACCTCCAGGGCGGCACAAACTCCGCGCCTGAGGTACTCAAAGGAACGAGCCAGGTCGCCGCGGGTCAGAAAGACTGAGCCTGCCTCGAGGTAGGCGATCGCCAGTGCTTCCCTGTGGGGTGGGCCCATGTCACGCTCAAGAGCCCCCTCGAATCGCGACAGCGCCGAGTCGTAGTCCCCGGCATGGGCAGAAATACGCCCAAGCGCAAAGCACACCTTCGTAAGTAGCTCGGGAGCCAGGGGTGGCTCACGCCGGAGGCTAGCACGACAAACGTTGTGCGCATCCGAAAGCCGGCCGTCAGCCTCCAACAGTGTGGATAGTTGCACAACCTCGGCGTCCTCGAGAAATCGACCACTCCTCGAGCACTTTTTCTCGAGCTGGCGAATCTTCTTCCTCCGAGGCAAGGGCGAGAGATTGTCGCCCGACGCCGTTCTTGCCCGATCAATCTCCTCATGGGAGGGATCCCAGCCGGAAAGGTAGGCTCTGATGGCTTGAGCAGCAGCATCAAAATGGCCGAGCTCAAGCTCGAGCCCAGAGATTGCCGAGACGGTCTGGCCGAGGCACTCGGTCTTGCCCAGATCAAGCAGCAAGAAATGAGCCCTTCGAAGACTCTTCAGGGCACCCTCTGGATCCCGTCGATTCCGCTGAAGATGGCCGTAGGCGCCAAGGGCACGAGCGTAAAGCCACCTTGACCCCGTGGATTTCGCCAAACGGACTGAGTCGAGGAGATACGCAGCGGCATCATCCCACTCATTCCTGAGGGCATGGAGATGCGCCAGGTGACGTTGGCTTTTCAGAATCCCAAGGATGTTTCCACTTGTTTCGCATAGTCGGAGGAGGCATCGCTCAAATTCCGCCGCCTCCACGTAATCCGAACGATGAAAGTGCACTTCTTCTGCAAGGCGATAAACCTCGATGTAATTGGCGTCGCTCGAGAGCCCCTGAGATGCAACGACTTCCAGGCACTGGTCGAGATAGCTAAGGCTCAAATCCAGTTGCTTTGTCTCCAGTTGAAATCTGGCGAAAGCCGCGAGCAACTTAAGACGTTCCAGAGACCCTGGCGAGCCCTCAACACAGCGCAGCCCTTCGCCGTAGGCTTGAATACTCAATTCATGTTCCTGGAGCCTTGCATGCAGGTCTCCTAGGAGGCGGAAAACACGGCTCTTGACCTCAGCCTCCAACGGTGAGCGAGATAGCGACACATAAGCGTCGATGGCCTCGCGAAAATTTCGGGTTTCCGTCAAGAGCTCGGCGCGGCGGAGCTGGAGGTCTATTCGAGGCAACTTGCCTGCGGCCAACTCGGCCGCAATCAGGTCCTCAAGCAAGAGCAAGGCGGAATCCGTGGATCCCAGAGCCTCCAGAGCTGTCAGGGCAGGCTCAAGGACTCCGCCAGCCGCCTCGAGATCCCCCGCAAGCTGAAACATCCCGAAAGCCAGTGGTAGCCAGAGATCATCCCGGGCTCCAAGTTGCTTGAATTCACTCCCCAGCAACCCGTGCAAGCCAACACGTTCCTGGGCGGGAAGGGACTCGAGGACCGTTTCGGCCACCAACTCGTCAGCGATTGCAAAAACGACTCCCGGCGGCGTCTCCAACTCCTCGTTGGTCCCCGCAAAATGGACCGAATCAAGATCAGGCGTCGCAACCAGCCAGCCCCGGGCCACAAGCGAAGAGGCCAGTCCAACGACGCTCGGAATCTCCGTTGCCGGAGTTCCCGCCGAGGACACCGGTGGATGGCCAACGCTGCCGCCGGATTCGTCCCTGAGAGCCGACTCGACAAACTTGGGGCTGCAAGGAACCCCCGCGGCAGCGAGAAAGCCCACGGCGCGCTTTTCAAGGATCGAGAGCCGTGAGAATCGCTCCTTTACGAGCGCCACGAAGTCAGGCCTACCCTCCAGAATTGCACTGGACTTCAACCCTCCCTGCTCCTCGAGGTTCCACAAGAGCCACTTCGTGTAGCGAACATTACCCCCGGTGACTTGCAGGACTCTTTCACGAAAGGAGAGAGTGCCCTGCACTTGAGAGAAGCTGGAAGCAATGTCCTTCAAGTCGTCTCTCGACAAGCCACGGGTCCGAACACGGAAGGCCTCCAACTCGTAGAGGCCGGCGTCTCGCAGCTCTCCAAAACTGGACAGGTCAAACTCCGGGGGAACGGCTGCGATTACAAGAAGCCTGGGCACCCATTTCTGGAAACGTCGAATAGCAAGGATCCTGATGAGTTGGCAAAACACCTCTCGGGTCACGGGGTCGAGGCTCGTGAGCTCTTCGACCAGGAGGAGGGTAGGTGCCCTGGCGCTCAGCTCAAAGAAGGATCGTGCCAGCCCATCAACGAGCCTCGAGCGGTCCAACCGTGGACCGATGGAAATTGAAGGCTCTGCACCCCTTGGCGGCGAGCCGCCTCGCCGAGCGACCTTTCGAATCTCACTCAAGATTTCCGGGGAGAATCGTGATGCGCTTCCCTGGGCCTCTGACAAATTGGCATCGAGCCGCAGGCACTGGAGAGCCAGATCCCTCGCGCCTCCGGGGGGAAGCAGTCCGGGGGCGGACGCCGGACACCGCAAGACATGAATCCCGGACTCCCGACAGGAGACATGAAGCGCCCGCAGCAGCTCCCGTTGCCCCTGACCTGGCTCTCCTTCAAGGAACCCCAACGAGCCAGGCGCGGAGCCATCCTTCGTCGCGATGCGAGCCAGCCAGCCCTGAATTCCATCAACGAGCAGTCTCAGCTCTCGCTGCGGCATTCCAGCACCAGGGCTGCTGGCCGCTGGCCCGAGCCCTGCCGCTGGACGCACGGGTGCCGCCACTGACACTGGACTGCATTCAGGGGAGTGGAGGTCTTCAGACGACCGGGAAGCCGCGTTATCAACAGGCTCTTGCAACTTCGTTCTCCAGAATCTGGACCACGGGGTCGTCTCAAAATCCACTGGCGTGTGCCCGGTGCCCAACCGAGTCAAACCAAAAGACCTACGCAAAAAGCTACAACACGCCGGGTCGACCGGCCAACCATGCAGACCTCCAGAGCTCCCGGTTGCCGCCCGTGCCCAGGATGATAGTCTTCGCGGGCAATCAGGCGCCCTCAGTGCTTTTTAGGATCACCGGCCAGTTAACCGGGGGATTCGGGATACTCGAGGGCGATACCGGTGAACGATGGCGGTCCAAGGAAGCCTGAAGACAATCAAGATTCCGGAGCTGTTCTCACTGCTCCATCAACTACGGAAAACCGGAGTCCTGACTCTCGTCACGGAAACGGACGAGCGCAGCTTCTTGCTTCACAGAGGGGACTTGGTCTACGCGACAGCGCACGATGACACCCGACGCATGGGAAGTTATCTGGTGCGACTCGGACTGATCACGGAGAAGGATCTCAACGACTTCTTGGCCGAGGAGAGGTGCGGAGAAGCCTACTTCGGTCAGAGATTGGTGGAAGCCGGCAAGCTAGGGCGAAGCGAAATTATTCCCGTCATTGAGGCCCAGATACTGGACATTCTCGGCGAGGCACTCACCTGGACCTCGGGCGCGTTCCAGTTTGACGATGGGGAGATGCCCTTCGTGGTTCCAGACGGAGCCGTCTCGACACATTCGGTCATTCTGGAGGCGACGCGGCGAGCCGATGAGCGAAACAAGACAAAGAGCATCTTCCCGGACCTGAAAGTCGTGTTGTCCATTCAACAACCCGTCTCAAGGGAAGCGCAGTCGGACTCCGAGACGCAAACGATGGCCCTTGTCAACGGCCAGCGTACTGTGGAGGAGATTCTCTACTCGAGCAACGAGCAAGAGAGCACCACGATCGCGACGCTCAAGGATCTCCTCGACAAGGGTATCCTGGAAACACTCTCCCTCCAGACCGCTCTCGCCGTATCAAGCGGCGCTGAGGAATTGAGAGACCTGCCAGTGGCCCCCAATGTTCCAGGAAACCTTTTCTCGATCTTGAACAGCGACTGTGAAAAAGTTTCACGGATCGCTGCTGTGCTGGCTCTCGACCCCAATCTCGCCGCCAAGGTCTTGAGAGCCGCAGCCCGGGGAGGGCAGGAGATCCCACGCAGTGACCTGAGTTTGCGGCAAATCGCGAACTTGCTTGGCAGCTTCGAGCTACGGTCGATCCTTGTGCCAGAAGTCCTTCGCGGGCTTTTCTTTTCCAAGCCAGCGCCCTTCTGGAAAGAGAATTGGGAACATTCCGTCCATTGCGCCCAAGTCTGCCAGAGCGTTGCAAAACTGTCTGAGTACCCCTATCCGGAGGAGGCCTACATCGCCGGATTGCTCCACAACCTCGGTGTTTTTATCCTCTCCCATCACAATCCGCAGCGCTATCGCAGTATTGTCATGGAGTCCCTCACCGAGAAGAAGGACATCGAGGCTCTCGAGGAGCAGACTTTTGGCATCTCGCATTCCAGATTGGGAGGCCTCAGGGCAGAGAAGTGGAATTTTCCACGCAGAATTACTCAGGCCATCCGTGGACACCACAGCACTGATCCCAATGCGGGAACCCCCCTGCTGCACATCCTTTCGATCGCTTGCGGGCTCGCGAACGAACACGGACTCCAGGTCGGTTTTCACCCGGCGCTGCCGCAGCAATACAAGGGGGCGCTCAAGAAACTCAACCTGAATCAAAAAAAGATCGCGTCACTCATGCCCCGGGCTCCCCGAACGGCAGTGGAGCCTGTCGCATGAAAATGCACCACACACAACCAAGGGAACGTTAGCGCCATGGCAGTCAAATTCAGCGAAAAGGCGGAGCAGGTTCTACTGACCGCCGGAGATGAGGCGAAGACGCGATCGCACGATTTTGTCGGTACCGAACACCTCCTCCACGCCATCCTCTTGCAGCCAGACAGCATCGCCGTCCAGGCGATTGCTCATTGCAACGTGTCGGTCGAGGACCTTGGCCGAACAGTTCAGGAATCCCTCGAACGGGTGCCCGCGAAAAAGCTGTCGAACAACATCCCGTTCACGCCGCATGCGAAAAGATGCATCGAGCTCGCTGGCGAAGAGGCGATCCGCTGGGGCCACTTTTACATCACCACGGAGCACCTGCTCCTGGGCCTCCTTCGCGAGGAGGAAGGCGGCGCGGCCACGATCTTCACCAATTTCGGAGTTCGGCACGAAGTCATCGAGGAGTCGATCTCTGCAATGCTGGGTGAACCCAAGGAGCCTTCAAAGGACCCGAAGTATCAGTTCCTGCAATCCCAGGCGCCCAAGCTGACAGTGCTCGAATCGTTCAGCATCGATCTCACGGAGCAGGCCGCCCTCAACAATCTGGACCCCGTGATCGGCCGAGAAAAAGAGATCCAGCGGATTATCCAGATCCTGAGCAGGAAGACAAAGAACAACCCCGTCGTGCTCGGCGAGCCCGGGGTTGGCAAGACCGCCATTGTCGAGGGCCTCGCTCAAAAGATCGCCAACCGCGATGTGCCCGAGATACTCGCCAACAAGCGAGTGATCAACCTCGACCTGGCGGCTGTGCTTGCCGGAACAAAGTACCGTGGCGAGTTCGAGAAGCGCCTCAAGGCCATCATCAAGGAAGTCGTGGATGCGAAGAACGTGATCCTCTTCATCGACGAGCTTCACACGATGATGGGTGCCGGAGCCTCGGAAAGCTCCCTCGACGCCTCCAACATTCTCAAGCCGCCCCTGTCTCGTGGCGACATCCAGTGCATCGGCGCCACAACCCTCGACGAATACCGCAAACACATCGAGAAGGATGGCGCCATGGAGCGTCGGTTTCAGGTCCTGATCGTGGACCCGCCCAGCGAGGCCGAGACGGTCAAGATACTCACCGGGTTACGGGATGGATTCGAGGCCCACCACCGCATTCGCATCACGGACGATGCAATCATCGCTGCCGTCGAGCTCTCGTCACGGTATATCTCGGGACGGTTCCTGCCTGACAAGGCGATCGACGTGATCGATGAGGCCTGCTCGCGTGAGCGGCTCTCCCGCACGACGAGGCCACCCGACTTGACGAGCCTCGAGTCAGAAATCACCCGGATCGACCGCGAGAAGGACCAGGCAGTGCACAACCAGGACTTCGAGCTGGCTGCCCAGCTCAGGGATCGCGTCGAGCAGCAGAAGCGCCGAAAAGAGGAAATCGGCCTTCTGTGGAAGAGGTCGTCGAAGGAGATCGACGGCTTGATCGATGCAAGCGCGGTCGCCGAGACAATCGCTTCCATGACGGGCATTCCCAGCTCGAACTTGAGGGCTGAAGAGACGGAGCGGCTCGGGAAGATGGAGGAAGAGCTCCACAGCATGGTCGTGAGTCAGGACCGGGCTGTCGAGACAGTCTCCCGGGCCATCCGGCGGTCTCGTGCAGGCCTCAAGGATCCCAATCGCCCACTGGGGTCCTTCATTTTTATCGGCCCCACCGGGGTCGGAAAGACACTGTTGGCCAAGGCTCTCGCCAAATTCCTCTTCGGCAACGAAGATGCGCTCATCACCCTCGACATGTCGGAGTACATGGAGAAACACAGCATCTCACGCCTGGTCGGCTCACCGCCAGGGTACGTCGGCTATGAGGAGGGCGGCCAGCTCACC
>SXIK01000138.1 GCA_005772855.1 Planctomycetia bacterium
GAAGCGTGAGGCTATACCGCACGCGGGTAGTGATGAGACCTTTTGCAGCCTGCGAAAGGTTGCGGCTGCTCGCGCCAGAGGCGCCCGGCGCCCATCCGGCGCCGAGGAGGGGGTTTGCGGCGAGCTGGCGGAGCCGCAAACGGCTCGGAGGGAGCCGGCGCCAGCGAGAGCTGGCGGCTCCCGAGAGCCTGGCCCGGAGGCGCACGCGCAGCGTGCGACCGGAGGGGCCGCCTCCCCCACCAGCAGAAACGAGCAGCAGACTTGAGATGGTCCTCCTCTGCCCATTCGGAATGTCTCACATGTGGGCGCGCGAGGTATATGTAGGCCACCGCGCTGTTGAGCGCGTATCAGGCTTCGAGCTCCGCAGAGCCGCCACCGGCCTCACGTCACAGCAAGCGGCACGTACGTTTCGGGTTATCCGACCGGCCAGCAGGCCGAACGCAGACGCCGTGGTGTGGCGCGTCACGAGGCAACTGGTGGCCAGCGTCAGCCAGCCAATCGGCGCGCACAGGACAAGCCCCATGCAGACCCGAGCCCACAGCGCGAAGCGCGATCGCGCCTCCTTGCCCGGGGCTTCACGACATGCTCATTCATCGTACTCGCCACGCTTCTCATACGTGTGATTGTCCTTCTGGTCGTCATCATCCTTCATGCGAATAACGACCTCGAGGAGATTCTCCACGGGTGCGTAGTCGTCTGTCAGCACAATGCCCCGCGACCGTTTCTCGAGGGTCTTCAGATGCCTCGCGTTGAGGAGGCTTCCCGTGAACGGATCCTCGCCCTCGCGTTGGCCCAGGTCGGAGAGGTCTCCGAGGTCTTTCAGGGCACCTATCACGATGAAAGTGTCGCGGCCTGTCCGGTCGATGTCGGGTTTGCCCTCGGTGTTCGAAAAGACGTAGATGTACGGGAACACCTCTCGCATCGTGTTGCAGACGCTGCCAAGAAAGCGGCCCCAGTAGTAAATATCGATCACATTGATCAGGTAGATCCCATCTTCCGGCCGGAGAAGCTCCTTCACCTTCTGCGTGAACTCCTTTGTCACGAGGTGAGCTGGCACTGCGTAGTAGTTGAAAGCGTCGCCGTAGATGAAGTCGAAGGGCTTGAACGACTTCCCAGTCTTCTTTAGCTCCACCAGCTCGTCCACGCGGTTGCGGGCGTCCATGTGATGGACCTCGATGGGCTCACGGTCATCGATCGCCAGGAGCCTCCCCGGGTCCTCCTGCGAGGGGTCCGGTCCCACGATACGAAGCTCGTCAACGCTCAGACCGAAACCTTCAATGTCGGCCTTCGTGACGCCCGGGTCAATCTCGGCTACCTGGATGGAGCTCTCGGGCCACTTCTCCCGAACGTAGCGTGGAAAAATGTAGCCCCCTCCACCGAAAAAGAGCGCGCGCAAGTCCACCCTGTCCTTGCCAAAGCGATGGGTGACTCCAGCGTAGATCTTCTCGTACTCGTACTTCAGCCTCGTGACGTCGCTGGGTGTGTAATAGGCATGAATGAGGTTGTCGAGAACCAGGCTCCTCTGCTCCTGCTCGCCCTCACCCTCCGAGTCAATCCGGATGTAGGAATACTGGGTCTCCGCCGTGTAGATGGAGTCCGAGTCCGGCTTCTGCCGGACGAGGAACTGCCGGTCCCCCACCTGCCACTCGAGCGGCCCATACCACGCCTGGACAACAAAAAAGATGCACCCTGCCATGAAGGGGAACCAGGTCAAGCCAGGCGCGAGCCCAAGCCCCACGAAGGCAAGTAAACCCGCCACCGAGTACATAATCCCCACCGTGCCCATCGCCTGGATGAGGTAGAACCCCGTGACGAAGGTCCCCACGATGCTCCCCAACGCGCCCCAGGCGTAGACGTTTCCAACCGTTGCGCCGGCCTTGCGCCCGTGGTCAAGAGCCATCTTGGCCACGTTGGGGCCAATGAGCCCGAGCACGGTCGCGGGGATCAAGAAGACCGCGCCCACGTGAAGCGCGATGCGAAGAGGCCAGTTCTCAACCTCCTTCAAGGACCATGCGCCGCCGGTCCCCACAAGGTGGTCCAGGAGCGGGATGCCGAGCGTGGTCAAGGCAGCCAGAAGGAAGAGCACCGAGAGCGTCTTTCGCGGTTTGAACCAGTCAGCAAGGAACCCGCCGAGCCAGTTCCCGAGCGTGATACCCCCGAGCACAATCCCAATAACGCTCGTCCAGGTGTACAGGGAGGCCCCCACGTGGCGGGAGATCAAGCGACTGGCAACAAGCTCGATCACCATAACGCAAAAGCTCGAGGTGAAGGTGAGGAAACAGGGCAGTAGCCGGTGGAGAAAGGAGGCCGAGGGCGGGAGGTTTACTGGGTCATTCATGGCCACGTAGAATACGACCGGCCGAAACCAAGAGGTAACTCAAAATGGCCAAGAGATTCACTTGACGTCGAGTGTGTGGTCAGCTCTCAAGTGGATCGTCTGCGAGAGGATCAAGCTGTCGCGCGCCGAGCGCAGAGCGACCCGATGCGCTCCGGGTCGAAGACCCCAAAGACGCACGGTGTTTCCCTCGATCGGTTCCTCCGCCGCTCGAGGAACGAAGCGCGTGCCATCCCACTCCTGATAGTCGAGTGAGAGCACAACACCCTGGTGACGAACGAGGAATTCGTTGGAAATCTGGATCGTCAAGTCGACCGACTCGTAGTTGACATCGAGGCGCCCCGAACGGAGATCGGCCCTGTAACCGCGATACCTGACGGGCAATGCCTCGCCTCTTGGGACGTTCTGCATCGGCTGCGGGGTCCTCTCCGGAATCACGGCAACGTACCCGTGGATTGAGTTGGGGGGATCGAGAAGCGTGAGCTTTCCCCCCAGCACTCGACCCACGCAAACGTCACCGCCCGTGGGATCATCGGTGAGGAGAAGCCATCCACGCTCGAGGGACTTTCCGTTCAGCTGGACGCTGCCCTGCAGCACCCAGCCCTCCAGCCGCATGCTGATCAAACCGACACCGCCAGGGAAGACCACGGCCGACTCCATGCGCCCGGGGAAGGGCAGGTAAACCTGCGAGAGCCCCGCTCTCACACGGTAGATGCCCGGCTCGATCCCGTGGAAAGTGTATCCAGCCCGGACCTCGTGCGGAACCTCGCCCAGGACGACTCGAGACTCCGGGTCGGCCGGGTCACGAACGTACTCGAGCCAGAATCCGTGATCCTGGCGAGGGAGGCCGTCCGCGAAGCCGACCTTGACTTGAAGCTGCGTCTCGAAACCGAGTACGAGGTCGTGGCCGGTCGGCTCGAGAGTCAGAGGATCCTCCACCGCGTCCTGAAACCCGTCGGCGTGAGCCAGGAGAACCCAGTCCTCGGCGAAGTCGACAGGCAAGGCATCGAACGAGAACTGACCGCCCTGCGCATCCACCGTGGCAGCGTACACGGCATGGGCAATGCCTCCCTCGTGGACTGGCCAGCGATACGCCTTCTTCCGGGGCACCAGACCCACGACAGCGTTCAGAGCGGGGGTGCCGTCAGGAAGGAGTACGCGTCCTGACAGGCGGCGAGTCTCGGTCAGGAGCAGCTTCCCGATGTCGAGCGTCCCGCCCTCGCTCAGCGTGAGACGACGGAACGCGGCAACGTTAGACCCCTCGGGGCGAAAAACAAAGGTGAGTGGGATGGGAGGAAGCCCTGTGGCGTGGAACTTTCCGTGATGAACCAGGGCGACGATCGGCGAGCCGTGCGTGATGGACGTCGGGGTCAACGCCTCCCAGGCGACATGAATGCGGCCCACGAACGGCTGCAAGTCCGTGTCGAAGAGATCCGCGACAATGCCGCCAGGCGCAAGGAGCGTAACCTCGCCCGGGACCTCCGTCCGGGGTTCGACACGAAGGTGAGCCGACAGGCGTCCAGGGGCATGGATGGACAGCTCATTCAGCCGGCCCGGCGACACCCGCGCGACAACGATTCCCGGATCGAGATCCAGAGCTGGGCCGATCCCCGGCTCCACCATCCTGGGCTCCGCAACAGCACCCTCGATCGGCTGCCCCTTCGAGTCAAGGACCTCCAACAGCACACCCTCCTCGACGCCCGGCAAACGTTTCGCCACGAGCGACACCTTCACCTGATGCTGGCGTGTGACCCGAAATCCCACGGTCTCCTCCACCCCGCCTTCCACAATCCACCTCAGCGCATAGCTTCCGGGTCGAAGCCCGAAGGCCACGAGGCGGCGGTTCCTGAGAGCAAGATGCGCCACAGACTCAACCCCGCGCTCGCCGATGATCTCCACTCGAGCTGGCGGCAGCACCCGGCCCAACCCCTCGACCTCGAAGGCCACCTCGGCCCTCGGGAAACCGCGCAGGCGCAGCTCGCCGGCGGCAAACAAGGGGAGCCCCTCGCCGCGCTCGAGCCATGCCTCCGCCCCTCGCTCGCCCGGGGTGACGACAGCGACGTGCACCCCACGAACGCCCGAGAGTCTTCGGACGCTGCCGAAGCTTCCGTCGAGTCCCAGCGGATACGCCGGGAACAAGAGAGGCTCGGCGGAGCCAGCGATCCACCACCGCTCCACGACCTCCACCTGCGCGGCCACGACTGGATTCAAGTCCACCACGCGCCCCGTGAGACGCACATCCTCCTCCGATGAAAGCTCGACGGAGAGCTCGATGGGCTCACCCTCGGTCGCCTCATCCACCCGGATCACGCCCTGAAAGGCGTTCAACAGGGGCCCCGTGACCGCGACCGAGAACGTCCCCACAAGAAGCCCGCTGACCTTGATGGATCGATCCTTGCCCATCGGGTAGCGGTGGCGCGCACCGAAGGAACTTACCGCTCCGGGCAACGCCTCAACGGTCAAGGTGGCCCCGCAAAGCGACTCGCGTGAAACACCCGTGCAGACAACCGTGCGCTCAAGGCCTCGCGCAAAAGCAATATCGCCGAGCTCGACGAGGCCCGGACCACGCCACGCTGGCATCACCTGAACAGCGGGAAGGAAGCCCGAGAGGACAACCTCCAGGATGTCTCCGGGAACTGGCAACGTGCCCACCAGCTCGACCACGCCCGTCGGGCCTGCTTCGATGAGAGTCAAGTCAGCGCTCGTGAAGATCCCCCCGGGCTCCACGGCAAGAGTCCGTGCGGGATCCTCGGCCGCGACGGCACGAAAGCGCAGCCTCTGGGATCCGTGAGCCTGGATTCTCAACTCCGTCGTGAGCACCGGAAACACCACGGGCATGGAGCGCTTCGAGAAGCCCGGATCCAGGACCGTGAGTTGACCCGGACGAGCGTGGTGGTATCCGAGTGGCTCACCCGGCGGTACAAAGTGGGTGACGCCCACGACAAAGCCGCCCGCGGTGTCCGTTCGGAGACGAAGAGGCGGCATTCCCTCGAGATTCACGCGAATCTCGGCATTCGCGACCGCGAAGCCGTCCCTGTCAAGGAGTCGATGGCGCTCGGTCCAGCGTGCCTGCGTCTCGAGGCGCAGGCTGCCTTCCACCGGCAAGTAGGTCGTGATCTTCTCAAGGATCACCTCACTGCCGCGCCTCTCGTGGAGCGCGAAATGAGGGTGGAGAAGCTCGAAGTCGTGGGGAAGGCCCGTGAATGAGACGCGGAGGCTCCCCCTTGAGTCGGTGAATCGAAGCTCAGGCTCGGCTCTTCGTAGCACCCGGCCGTCGAACGCTGTCGTGACCGCGGCCGCGTCCAGGAATGCGTGGCCGGCTCGCCAGGCGGTCACGCGCACGGGCACACCAGGCAGAGGCGCACCGCCAGGATCACAGATCTCGACAGGCACTGTCACCGCACGCCGCAGACGAATCTCGACCTCGCCAGGACCGCCGTCCCAAGCCGCTCCACGGAGAAGCACGGCGTGCGCGGGCGCATAGCCGGCGCGATCGATTTCGACATACGCAGCAAGGCGGACATCCCCGGCGCGCGGAGGGAAGAGCGTAAACGTTCCGTCAAGAACGGTCCGGGTCGTCTCGGCTCCCAGCCGGGGATGGGTGGCCGCACCCCAGAGGTCGAGAGCCCGCTCGAAGGCGGCAGAGCCCGAGGCTGCGTCCCCCCGAGACATACTGTCCGCCTGCGCAGCGTGAAAGAAAACGGCACGCACGCCCGCGTCCGAAATTGGCTGTCCATCGAGCGCATCGATCACTCTTCCACCAAGCTTCTGGGATGACGTCTCTCGAGAGGGGCTTTCGTCGCCCCTTCCGAGCGTCAGGACAACGCCCGGGTTCGCGGACGGCGCCACGGAGGAATCCCCTGGCGCTCCCTGCGAGGACGCCTGGCTGGCAAAGTTTGCTGATCCTGCCTCTCCGGCTCTTGCCGCGAGGAGTCGGGCAACAGCTTCGTCCCGGGCGGCGCCGCCGCCCGTAATCATCAAGCCTGACCACTGGGCGTAATCCGCCGTGGCCGTCGAGGGATCTCCGGAGGCTTCGGGACTCGGCGGTACGGGGCTCTTTCGCTGCACGAGAAACGTTTCCAGCAGCCAACCAAGGCAAATTAACGCTCCGAGGCACGCAAGGTAGCCTGTGCGTCGAACCCATTTTTTGGCCATCAGAACATCTCCCCGGGAAGGTTCTGAAACCCGAATCCCGTGCGTATGGGACGCCCCCCCGCAAGCCTCTATTCAGCGACTATCGGCGTTACTCGCGAGGCGACGCTGGCCGGGCTGGCTTCGCCTTCAGCTGGATCGAAAGCGGCAGCGGATCGGTGGCCGGGTCCACGGAGACCTGCGCCGGCAGACTCCCCGGCGTCGTCACGGTAATCTTGCGCGGCCCCGGGCCCAGTTCGCTGAAGCTGAAACGGCCCGAAGCATCCGTCACGCAGGTGCGGTAAGAAGATGTCTGGACCGACTCAACACTCTGGGCCCAGGCCATGCTGACCGCCACGCCCGGAAGCAACACCCCCATTTCATCGAGCACAACCCCTTCGACCTGGTAGGCCCCCCAGTCGATCACGAGTCGTAGGGGCACAGGGGCTGCCGGATCGTGCCGAAATCCACGGAGCGTGATTCGCGGCTCCGACCGGGTCTCGAAGAGGAGATCCCCCTCGGGAACCTCCCTGGCCATGAAGGCCCCACGGGCATCGCTCGAAACCGCGACAGAGCTTGCCTGCGCCTGGAGACTTCTCACCCAGAGCGTGAAGTCAGGCACTGGCGCTCCGGACACATCAACCAGGATGCCTTCCAGAGGGCCTCGCTCCAGCGGCTCGAGCGTGATGTCAAGAGCAGCGCCGTTCTCCTCGACCTCGATGGGACTTTGCGAGAAATCCTTGAAGCCCACCGGAGGGTAGATGGTTAGAGTGTAGTCTCCACCCACCTGCACACCCTCGATCGCAAAATGACCCGACGCGTCACTCGCACCCTCGTACTGCGTGTTGAGAGAGCCCGAGCGGAGCATTAGCCTCTGGCCAGAGAGGGGGGTGCGGTCTGCGCCTCTCACAGTTCCAGTCACTGTCGTCTGGGCGCCAAGCTCATCGACCACGAGATCCATCTGCCACGAGTCCACCTCGCCCACGTCACTGAGTCGCAGGTTCACTCGGGCCTCGCGAAAGCCGGCTTTCCGGGCAACTAGCACCGCCACGGTTTGTTCGGCGACAAAATCGACCTCAACCGCGTAATGTCCGGATGCATCACTTTCCGACTCGGGAGCATCTTCCCCGAGAGAAACCACAACTGCGCCGGCAACCGCTTCCCCCGAACGGGTGAGAACCTTCCCCTGAACCTCGATCTTTCGGCCAGCGCCGAGGACAAAGTTCACCGACCGCGAGCCTCCCCGGACCACCTTGAAGGCCTCCGAAAAGCCGCCGGACGGCACCGTACGAACCACGTAGTCGCCTCTGTCCACACCCCCGATTTCATAGCGTCCGGCGCGGTCACTGCGGCTGGAGAGGATCTCTTGATCTTCCCGTACGACATCTCCCTCCTGTAGAGCAGCGGTCCACCGGCGAGCGGTGACTTCGATACCCTCGAGCGGACTCCCGGAGGGATCCTGCAATCGACCGGCGATCGATTGCGCGTAGTCGCCCACCACAATCCGCAAGCGCTTCGTTTCTCGTTCCAGGAGCGTGAGCTCCCTGGCGCTCACGAGGCCGGGCAACCCCGGACTCGTGATGCTGAAGGAGTAGACGCCCGCCTCGATCTGTTCGAAGGCGGCGCCGCCGTCTGCCGCGCACACAACGCTCCGAGCCTTGCGTCCTCGAAGCAATGTCACGGTGGCGCCCGCGAGCGGGCCGCCCCGGGCGCGCTCGAGCGCGAACTGAACACTCGCGTTCCCTGGCAAGAAGGGAAGAGGACCACCCGCTCTCCGAGGGGTACCGGATTCCACAACTCCGGGGCTTGGCGAGGCGATGGATTCCGCGCTCAGTGGCCTCCCGGAAGGAGGATCCTCGTTCACCGGAGCCTTCCCGGCGTCCTCCCCCCTGACTACCGCCCCTTTCCTGCTCGTCACACCGTCGCTCCTCGGCACGCGTCTCCACAGATCGAGCAACGCCAGGAGCCCCGCGAAAAAAATCAACGCAAGGGTCAACGCGAGAATCGCTTTCTTCATGCCATGAGGTCCCGGCGGCCGTTCACGGGCCTTGGAGACTGAGCAAGATCGTTCCCCGCGATTTGTTCGACAAGGTGAAGACACTCCTTGAGTCGACGGTCCCGCGGCTGGGCCCCAAGCGCACGACGGAGCGTTCGCATCGCTTCCCGTGGCCGCTCCAACTCGCAGAGAAGACCGGCGAGTTGCCGGGAGGCCCAGGAGTAGCCCGGGAATAGCCACAGCGCGGTGCTGAAGGCCTCAACCGCCTCCGCGACCCTGCCCTCCTGGCGCAACACCTCACCGAGATAGCCCTGAGTGTAGGGATCGAGAGGATCTCTCTCCAGCAGACGCTCGAGAATCTCGCGGGCCTCCTCGAACTTCCCGTAATCGCCAAGGACCTCGCCCAGTTGGCGGCCGATCTGCGCGGCGCCCGGATCAAGCTCCACGGCGCGGCGGAGCGCCCGCGTTGCCTCCACGTCGCGGTCCTGCGTTCTCCACACCTCCGCCAGGAGCCCGAGGGCTCTCGCTGCGCGCTCCTGGTGGCGAGCGACGGCCTCCGCCAAACGCTCGGCGCGAGCCGCATCTCCCGCATCAAGAACGCGCTCGGCGACATCGAGGACGGCTTCACCGCAGTCTGGATCGTGCTCGAGAGCCTGCAGGTACTCCTTCACGGCCCGATTCGGACACCCCAGCGCCTCGAAAACTTGTGCCTTGAGGAGACAGCGTCTGGCCTCGACGGGTTCAAGATTCCAACGGCGCACTGGATGTGAATTCATCGGCGACTCCTCAGGAAATTGAAAGTCCAACGCGTTTGGAGCAGGCACGCACTACGCTTCTCCACGTTGGACTTCGCATCGATGAAGCTACACCCGCCCACGGGCGAATGCAATCCGGCACTCGCGTGAGCGTGTGACAAGATTTCGCGCTCCGTCGTCCCGTCGTCGCCTTCACTGACACTGTCCCTGGCAACGCCCGAGAAGATCCGGCGTCGGGTCTGCGCCGCAGACTCCGGAGCCGGAGGCTCTGTCAGGCAAAGGCTCTCGTGTACGCGAGAGACTGCGCGATCCGGCGAACGTCTGCGGGCGCACTCAAAAGCAGCGCCGTCCCATCCCAGGTGCCGCCAAGAAAACTCTGGCGCACGCCTTCGGGCATCGAAGCCGGGGCCGAGGCCATTTCCTTGCCGTTCGAGGAGATCGACACCTTGCGACTTTCGAGGTCCAGGCACACCTCCGAGCGCGGATTCTCCTCGACAAGCTTCTGGAGCTCTTGAACGTCCCCCACGCTCGCCGTCAAACACGGAAGCCCGAGCAGGACACAATTGCCAAGGAAGATCTCGGCGAAGCTGACAGCGACAATACCATGGATGCCCCAGCGCTGAAGCCCCTGCGGGGCGTGCTCGCGCGAGGAGCCACAGCCGAAGTTGCGTCCGCCGATGAGGACGCTGGCGCCGCGATAGGCAGGGTTGTCGAACGGATGCTGGCCCGCTGCCTGCTCGCGGTCGTCCTCGAACACGTGGGTCTCGAGACCTTCAAAAGTCACGCAACGAAGGTATCGAGCCGGCATGATGCGGTCAGTGTCGATATCATCGCCTCTGAGGGGCAAGGCTCGACCGGAGACACGGCAGATCACGAAATCTTTCACTGGGATCATTGCATTTCTCTCTGAAGGCGAGGGCCTAGAGTAACTGCCTCACGTCGCTCACTTCGCCAGCGATGGCGGCAGCTACCACCATGGCGGGGCTCATGAGAAGGGTGCGGCCCGTGGGACTCCCCTGCCTGCCCTTGAAGTTGCGGTTGGAGGAGGAGGCGCACACCTGCCGCCCGACGAGCTTGTCGGGATTCATCGCGAGACACATGGAGCACCCGGCGTCGCGCCACTGGAAGCCAGCAGCCCGAAAAATCTCGTGCAGCCCTTCCGCCTCTGCGGCCCGCCGGACCTGGTCCGAGCCTGGCACGACAAGCGCCTTGACATGGGCGGCGACACGGTTCCCCTTCGCGATTCGCGCGGCCTCTCGCAGGTCGCTGAGTCGGCCATTGGTGCAGGAGCCGATGAACGCCACATCGATCTTCGTTCCCGAGATTGACGCTCCGCCCTTGAGCTCCATGAACTGTAACGCCTCCTCCACGCTGGCTCGGTCGGCCGGGGGCACCTCGTTCGCACGCGGGATTGGCTCATCGATCTCGACGGACTGACCCGGGTTGATGCCCCAGGTGATCGTTGGCTTGATCCTCGTTCCGTCGAGCTCGGCTTCATCGTCATAGTGCGCGTCCCGGTCCGAAGCCATCGACCCCCACCACGCGACGGCTCTTTCCCAGGCCTCGCCCCTCGGCGAGTAGCTTCGGCCCTTCAAGTACTCGAACGTCTTCTCATCAGGGTTCACGTAACCGGCGCGAGCGCCGCCCTCGATGGACATGTTGCACACGCTCATGCGCTCCTCCATCGACATGGCCTCCACGGCCTCGCCAGCGTACTCATAGGCGTAACCAACGCCGCCCTGGACACCGAGCTTGCGAATGATCGCAAGGATCACATCCTTCGCGTAGCTGCCTCGAGAAAGCCGGCCGCTCACGCGGATCCGACGGACCTTGAGCGGTGACAGGGCCAGACACTGGGAAGCGAGGACATCGCGTACCTGACTCGTCCCAATGCCAAAAGCGATCGCGCCGAAAGCCCCGTGAGTCGAAGTGTGGCTGTCCCCGCAGGCAATCGTCATGCCCGGCTGCGTCAACCCGAGCTCCGGCCCCACGACATGCACAATGCCTTGCCGCTCATCGCCCAGGTTAAAGAGCGCGATACCATACTCCCGGCAGTTCCGTTCAATCGCGGTCATCATCTCCTCGGCCAGAGTGTCAAGGAAAGGACGGCTGCGCTCTGCCGTGGGCACAATGTGGTCCACCGTCGCGAAGGTGCGGTCCGGATAGGGAACCTTCCAACCGTGGCGTCGGAGGTCGGCGAAAGCCTGAGGGCTCGTGACCTCGTGGATGAGGTGCAAGCCTATGAAGAGCTGTGTCTGACCTCCAGGAAGCTGTCGAACAGTGTGGGCATCCCAAATCTTCTGAAGGAGGTTCTTTCGCATGGGTAGCACTGAAGCAGAGTACGGCGCAGAGTTCCGAGAAAGCTCCTTAATTTAGCAGGCGATCCCTGCGGAGAACATCTCAAAGTTCCTGGCGACTCCTCCTGGGCACTATGGCGCCGACTTGTTGGGCAAACGATTACCGGACGATTCCGCTTCCTCTCAATTTGATGGACAAAAAAGTCGAAAACTATCGACATGAAGAACTGCACCCTGATCCCCATCCTGTTCCTTCTCGTATCCTGCGGCGAGACCATGGCATTTCGAGGCGCAAGCCAGGACGACTCTGTCCCGGCCTACCGTGACTACCTCCAGAAGTACCCCGACGGGTCCCACACCGAAGCCGCTCACCGGCGCGTCGAGGACCTCCTCCACGAGCAAGCCTTGAAGGAGAAGAAGCTCGAGTCCATCGATCGGTACCTCCGGGAATACCCCAAGGGCCGGCATGTCCAACAGGCAACGATCGAAAGGCGGAAGCTCGCTTACGACCTGGCGCGGTCGGAGGACACGCCAGCCGCTTACAGGACTTTTCTGCGCCAGCACCCCGAGGGAGCGCTCGCCGAATCGGCACGGGAACGCATCGAGGGGCAAAGCTTTGGGGAGGCGATTCGGGAGAACACCACCAACGCCTACCGGATGTTCATCCAGCTCTTTCCCGATAGCCGGCACCGACAGGAGGCCGAGACCGCCATGGCGCGTGCAGCCTTCATCGAGGCAGCGCAAGCCGACACCGAGGAACGCTACCAGCAGTTTCTGAGGAGCCACGCCGACTCGAGCTACGGGGAGCGAGCAAGAGAACGGCTTCAAGCGATGACCAAGTAGCCAGGGCCCTTCCGCAAACCGTCTGCCCCTTGACCAAAAACAACGCTGGCGCTGGCGCCTGGAGTGGTAAGATTTTACACGTACACTTGAAGGTCTCCTCAACCTCCGGCGATTACTGAGAGGCCCCCGCCTCTCGCGGAAATGAAGGCCGGCAAGCCGAACGAAAAGTGGAAGAGTTATGGCCATTCGCCCTGCGTTTCGGACTTTTCTCCTGCCAGGTCTCCTGTTCGGGGCGTCGGCATCACCTGCGCTGGCGCAGCAGCAACCCGCCGCCGTCCTTGCCAAGTCGGCCAACAACTCCGCGACCGGCGCTTCCAACCGTTGGGACTTTAGCGCCACGGACCTTTCGTTCAAGGCAGAGAAAAAAGAGGTTTGGGTCATCGACGCCTATTCCTCGACAGATCCGGCCATTGTCAAATTTTCGTCCGAGAACTTGCCTGCGAATCCGACCAAGGTCCTCATCAACTTGCCCCAGGAACAGGCGACAGCCCCCGTGCTGGGAATCGCAGAGATTCCCCACGGCGTATTCAAGGGAAAGAATCTCGTCCTCGTCGATAGCGCATTTGGAACCAATGCAGCGCCTCGGCCCGAGATCGCAATCTACGGAGACGACGGCAGCCTGGAGGCCGGTGAGACTTTCGCGCCCCTCGATGGTCTCGGTCAGAACGTGGGCATTACCTCGATCGACGTGAACCCCGTGCGCGAGGAGATCGTGGCTTATGATTACGTCCACCACAGCCTGCTGATTCTCGACTTCGGATATGATCTGGTGGGTGGTCCTTTTCCCCTCGAAGGTTTTCCCAACAATTTCGTGGGACCCTGGTTCTACGGCACGGTCAATCGTACCGGGCTCAGGGGCGGCGGCGTGGGAGTGGCTTATAACGATCCTGACCACGTCGTCGTGACCTCGAGCTTCACGAACCAGAGCGACTGCCACTGGGCGCTCGAGTACGACCTGACACAGAACGGCGCTTACTCCTTGAGGGCCATTGACCTCAGCCAGGCGGGCTCCTCGGGCCTGAACCCCGACCTCGCCTTCGCCGGCTGCGCGATCGGGAAGGTAGGAAATGACTCGGCGCTCTTCGCACTCAATACCGGCGACGACAGTCTCTACGCGTTCAGCTTGGCGCTTGAACCCCATGCACCCCCTGTCGCCCTCGTGAGTTGTAGCACTGATGCCGCAAGCGGCCGCTACACACTCTCCTGGACAGTGGCTGCGGCCCCCTCGACGTACGACGGCTTCGCCATCCTCGAAAATGGGGTGACGGTCGCGACGTTGGGACCCACGGAATCGACCTACACGTCCTCGCTCCCCACGTTCGGACGAGCCATCCTGGAGGTGGCGACTCAAAAAGATGGTCTGACTGGCGGCCCCCGCCTCGTGTGCGAGACGAATAACAGCTTTCGCCCAGCCCTCCCCGGCATTGTGACGGACACGACGCAGATCACGTCGCTTGGCGTACTCTCCGGCCTCGCGGTCGAGAAGATGCCCCCGACGGCGCAAGAGTTCCGCGGGTACGTGATCGGTCAGGGGCAAAACGACATCGAGGTCTTCGATCACACCTTGGCCGTCTTGCCGCTCGAGAAGCTGACACTGAACCCACGAGTCGTCACGCCTCAGGGTAGCTCCAATCTGTCGGCCATCGGCATCGCCCTCGTGAATCTGAATGGAGAGAAAGTGATCGCAGTTCTCGACCCTGACGGGCCGACGGACTCGGGTGTGCCGAGCGCAGGATTCTACTCGCTCGCCCCGGGGAACCGAGGCGTCAGGATCAAGGAGATCGATCCGATCGATCTCGGCGCCCTGACTCCGGTGCCTTTGCTTTTCGACTGGGACTCGGACAGTGACAACCACTTCGTCGCTGGAGGCTCTGTTCCGGGTACGCAGAATTTCGTTCTCGTCCGGATCCTTTTCGACGGAGAGACCCTCGTGGCCACGCAACAGACCCCAATTCCTCAACGGCAGCTCACGCCATTTTTGAGTGCGCCCTTGACCGGAGTGGGTCTGTCCGTCCTGCCAAGCGGCAACCTCCTTGTCGCAGGCTCCGACACCTTCTCGAGAACGTACACCGAGGCGCTCCTCATGTCACCCTTCGTTGACGCTGCGCCGGGCCGCGCAGCAGCTCCCGGGAAATTTATCGGATATGCGCAGGGGCTGCCGGGCCTGGGCAATTTCATGGCCCTGGGCTCCGGCCTTGGCCCGAGCACGATCTACGGTCTTGAGACAGCCTATTTTCCGCCCGAGCCTGCCGATGAAAAGGGGGTTGGTGTCACTTACCTCCCGACGGGCAGCATCACCCTCCTTTCGAACCCCTCGACCAATCAGGTACTCACTAGCCAGGCTCGCCGACTGATTCATGGCACCAATACGTGCGCGCAGCCCGACTTGCTGGCAGAGCAGCTACTAGATTCCATCGATGACCTGGCGACGGGCACCAGCTCCAAGGGGGCCCTGACCACTCCAGGCTTCGCCAAGAACCTGGGCGCGATCGACTATTTTCTTTATGTGATCAACCAGTCCCAGACCGCATCCACGGACTTGACCCTCGAGGTCTTGCTCGACGGCGCTGTCGTGACCGAGGCCAGCCACAAGATTTCCCTGCCGCCCGGGCGGTATTTTCGCCGCTGGCTGCCGGCTCGCAGCGAGGACTCGCTTCAAGTCAACGTGACCAATAGCGGGAAGGATGCAGCGAGTGTTCGCGTGATCACGGGGGCCATGGGAAGCGGTTCCGCGCCTCAGCCCCGACCGACTTTCCGCCGCGGCGACTGCGACACCAACGGAGTCGTCAACCTGACGGACGCCATCTTCGGCCTCAACCACCTGTTCACGGGCGGAGTGGAGCCCACCTGCGCCGACGCCACCGACACCGACGATGACGGCAAAGTTTCGCTCACGGACATGATCCAGATCCTCAATTTTCTCTTCAAGGGTGGCGGCCCGCCGATGGCACCCGGGGCGGAAATCTGCGGCCTCGACCCAACCGACGACGGATTATCCCTGTGTGACTATCCTGCCTGCGAGTAGGGGAAGAACAGCCGACCCACTTCCTTTTGGCTCCAGCAGACCTTAATGTCTGGGCATGCTGCAATCCAAAGTCGCAATCGTCACCGGGGCCGGCTCGGGTATCGGACGCGCCGTCGCGAGGGCACTCCAGGTCGCAGGGGCTCGTGTGGCCCTCCTGGGCCGCCGCAAGGAGCTTGTCGAGGAGGCCCGAGAGGCCATCCATGCCGAGCCGGGCACCACCCTCACCTTCGAAGTCGACGTCACCCACCGTGCCGCCCTCGCTGCGGCGATCAAGGCAATCGAGGAATCGTGGGGTCGCATCGATATCCTCGTCAACAACGCCGGCACCAATACGCCCCGCAGGGCGCTCGAGGATATCGCCCCCGAGGACTGGGACCAGGTCGTCGGCGTCAACCTCACGGGAGCGTACAACGCGACACGAGCCTGCCTCCCCGCCTTGCGCCGCTGTGGAGCGGGAATCGTGATCAACATCGGCTCGACCTCGAGCTTGCGACCCACCCGGCTCGCGGGGATTGCCTACGTATCCTCGAAGCACGCGATCGTCGGTTTTAGCGCCTGTATCGCGCTCGAGGAAAGGAAGCACGGCATTCGAGCGACCGCGATCCACCCCGGCGAGGTTGACACCGCGATTCTCGAAAAACGCCCGACGCCGGTGAGTGCCGAGCGACGCAGGCTGATGCTCCGTCCGGAGGACATTGCCGAAGCCGTCGTCTTCGCCGCCACGCGGCCTCCGCATGTAAGCGTGCCAACGATGGTGGTGGAGCCCAGCTCACAGGAATTCTGACCCGTCCCGGGAAGAGGCCTCCGTCTTCGGCCGGCTTGATACGGCCGGATCGGTCGACTAACCTTCTTCCTCGTGAAAAGTCGAATCCACCACCAGGACTCGTTGGAGGTGCTTCGCAGCGATCTGGTGGGCTGCCGAAGATGCCCACGGCTTGTCGATCACAGGGAGAAAGTCGCCCGGGAGAAACGACGCGCCTACCGCGATTGCACTTACTGGGGCAGGCCGGTCCCCGGTCTTGGTGACCCGAAGGCCCGGCTCCTCATCGTGGGCCTTGCGCCCGCGGCGCACGGAGCCAATCGCACCGGCCGAATGTTCACGGGCGACCGATCGGGCGACTGGCTCTACCGTGCGCTCCATCGGGCCGGGCTGGCCTCGCAGGCAGCGTCGACAGGCCTGGATGATGGGCTCAAGCTGCGCGGAGTCTTCATCACGGCGACGACGCGCTGCGCTCCACCCGACAATGCGCCCTTGCGTGTGGAGATGGAAAACTGCCGTGAGTACCTGCTGCGGGAGCTCGCGCTTCTGCGGAACGTCAAGGCAATCCTCGCCCTCGGGAAAATAGCGTTTGATGGCTCGGTCCGTGGGCTCCTCGAGCGCGGCGCGATCCTGCCCCGCCCAGCACCCAAGTTTCGACACGGGGCGATTGTGCGCCTGGGGGGCCATTGTCCGCCGATCGTGGCCAGCTTCCACCCGAGCCAGCAAAACACCCAGACGGGCCGACTCACCGAGGAGATGCTCGACGCCGTGGTCTCCAGCGCGAAAACGCTTGCGACGGGCCATTGACCACCCCGGCGACGCCTGGTTCTAATGCCCCTCGGCCCCATTGAAGCCTACAAACCTCAGATCAAGAGAAACTCTCCCAAGGAGCCTGCGCATGCCCGGAAAGTACCGTTTTTCATTTGGTCCCTGGAACATCCACGAAGGCGCTGATCCCTTCGGTCCGCCCGTGCGCGAATCCTTCGCCTTTGACGAAAAGCTCAAGGTTTACAAACAGCTTGGATTCCAGGGCGTTCAGTTTCACGACGACGACGTCGTGCCTTCCATCGATCGTTACTCCCACACGGATGTCCTGAAGAAAGCCCGAGAGGTAAAACGACGCCTGGACGAGCTCGAACTCGTGGCGGAGTTCGTGGCTCCCCGGCTCTGGGAGGATGCACGAACGACGGATGGCGCGTATACCTCGAACGACTCAAGAGATCGCGATTACGCGATCGAACGCTCCGTGCGCGCGGTCGAGATCGCACGGGAGGTGGGCTGTGACAGGATCGTGCTCTGGCTTGCCCGCGAGGGCAGTTACCTCCGCGAAGCCAAGGACCCGGCGCGGGCCCTCAGCCAGATCGTCGAGGCCATCAATCGCATGCTGGCTGCGGACAGGGGAATTCGGATCCTCATCGAGCCAAAGCCCAACGAGCCCATGGATCAGGCCTTCCTGCCCACCATGGGCCACGCGATCGCAGCGGCGTACCTGACGGACGACCCGACCCGCGTCGGGGCTCTCATGGAGTCAGCCCACGCGATCCTGGCCGGCCTTGACCCGTCCGATGAGATGGCGTTCGCGCTCGGGCACCGGAAGCTCTGGGGCGTGCACCTCAACGACCAGAACGGGCTCAAATACGACCAGGACAAGGCTTTTGGCTCGGTCGATCTGCGCCGGGCCTTTGACCAGGTGCGCGTCCTCGAACGTCACAACTATGGCCAGGCGGGCGAGTGGGTCGGTCTGGATGTCAAGGCAATGCGCACTCAGCGGCGTGACGTCTCCTTCGCGCACCTCAAGCACTCGAAGGAGACTTTCGAGCTCCTTGTGGAAAAAGTCCGAACCTTCGACGAGCCCGCGGCCCAGCGATCCATCGCCGAGAGGAACTACGAGGAGCTCGACCAACTTATCCTGCGCCACCTCCTGGGATTACGCGAACGCTGAGGGTGGCCGAGGCGCCCCAAAATTGGGCTACCGTGCGTCGGGGGGAGAGCCGTATACTCGAGAATCTGCTCGATTCCCTCCCTTCACCTAGTCGCAGAAACGTGGCCCTCCATGCACCGTAAGGAACTCTTCTCCAAGGCTAGCTTCTTGCGTTCTGCCCCACCCTGGATAGCGTTGTGTTGGGGATTGGCACTGGCTCCTCTAGCCCTCCCACTTGAGGCCCAGGAGCGAGACGCGAAGCCAGAGGCGAAACCCAGGAAGCCCCCGGGCGAAGCTTCCGGGGACACGGACCCAATCCACGAGGAGATTCTGAAGATCAACTACGTCTTCAATCGTGGACTTCACGAGCTCGCGCTGCCCAGGTACGAGCAAATCCTCGCGGCGAATGGCTCCTACGCCCGTACCGACCTCCTCCACTACCCCATCGCACTGTGCCACTACAACCTGGCCACGGCGGCCCCCCCGGGCACGAAGAAAGCGGTTGACTCCCCCGGGGAGGCTTCCGCGCTGCGGCAGGGGCACCTCAAGAAGGCGGTCTTCCACTTCAAGGAAGCATTCCGGCGCAAGGAGCTCGAACCGCGGGCAACGGCAACGCGCCTCCTGGGTCAATCCCTGCTTCTTCTCGAGGACGCGGACGCCGCAGCAAAGGCTTTTCAGTTTGTTCTAGACAAGATGCCGAACTCGCCCGAATCGCCCCTGGCACGACTGGGCCTGGCAGAAGCTCGCTATTCCCAGGGCAAATTCGCGGAGGCAGCGGGGGCCTACCGTCAATTCCTCGAGGGTGGAGCGAGCGGCGATGACACGGACCGAGCACAGTTTTACCTCGCAATGTCACTCTACAAGGCCGGCGAGGCTGGCGACGAGGCCAGCAGGGCCGAAAGCATCGTCGCTTTCGAAAAGCTGTCGGCCAGCAGCTCGGCTCGCCATGCGCTCGATGCACGCTACATGCTCGCCATCGCACGTGAAGCGAAGGGTGAGCTCGAGGCTGCGGCGGAGGCCTTTCGTGGGATCGTGGAGGCCGGTTCAAAGGAATACGGTGAGCGGGCCCAGTTTGGCCTCGCTGCGTCGCTCTTTCGATCGGGGAAACACGGGGAAGCGCAGGCCGCGCTCGAACAGTTTCTCTCGAGCTTCCCCGCAAGCGAGCGCCGCGATCAGGCAACCCTGCTCTTGGCACGGGCACTTCTTGAGCAGAAGCAGACGACTGCGGCCGCAAAAAAGTTGCAGGAGCTCAGGAACTCTCCCGACGTGGGAGACGAGGCTTCGCTCCACCTGGCAAGGATCCTCACGCGCCACGGAAAGCCCCGGAGCGCAGCCAGCGTCCTTGCCCAGGCGCTCAAGGATTATCCAGAGAGTCGGCTGCGTGAGGATCTCGAGCTCGACCTGATCTCCGCTCAGGTCGCTGACGGCAACTTTCCAGCGGCGCTCGAGGAGATCCGGCGGGTAGAAGCCACCGGCAAGTCTGGTTCAACCGCGGATCAAGCAGCCTACCTGAAGGCCTACGCGCTCCATCGAGGCCAACGGCTGGAGGAGTCCAACACGGCCTGCGCCGAGTTCAGGAGGTCTTTTCCCCAAAGCCTTTACTTGAAGGATGTGCTCCAGATCGAGGCCGAAAACAAGCTGCTCACCGGTGACGCCGCCGGGGCAAGGGCGACGTACGAGGAGTTGCTCCGTGGCAACGCGAAGAGCCTCACCGCCACCCAGCGCCTCAAGGCCCGTTTCCGGATCGCCCAGGCCGTCTATCGTGAGAAGAGCTACGCGGAGGCGCTCAAGCTCTTCGACGCCATCGGCCAGGAAGTCCAGGGGCCCGAGGAGACCGTGGCGCTACGTGAGGACCCGCTTCTGCGTACCCTGCGTTATCTCATCGGCGAATGCGCCTACCAGGAAAAGATGCACGTGCGCGCGGTTAGCGAGCTCCGCACATTCCTCACCGAAGCTGCCGGAAAGGGAGGACTCGAGACCGAGACCTCCGATGCACGATTCAAGCTGGGACACTCGCTCCAGCTCTCCGGCGAGTTGAAGCAGGCTCGCGAAGCCTACCTCGATGCCTTGAAGGTCGACGACAAATCGCCCCACCGGGAACAGCTCCTCTTCGAGCTGGCGCAACTCGCCTACTCCGAGAAGGCTATCGACGAAGCGGCAAGATCATTTCAAACGGTTATCGAGGAGTTCCCGAAGTCGAGCTTCGTGCCTCACTCACTCAAGTTCCTCGGCTGGATCGCCTTCGACGCCAAGGACGCGCAAAAGGCCGTGGGCTTTTACAAACGTCTGCTTCGAGAGCATCCGTCTCACCCTGCATCGAGCGACGCGGACTACTATCTCTCCCTGAGTCTCAAGGCGCTCGGCCTGAGCCGGGAGGCCCGGGAAGCGCTCGAGAACTTCCGCTCGAAGCACCCCGAAGACCCGAGATCCGGCCGTTCGGAGCTCGAAGAGGCGGTTGAGCTCTCGAAGGAGAAGAAGCACGCCGAGGCGCTCGCGATCCTGGAGCGTCTCAGAGCGCAGCAACCTGCGCCCGAGATGCTAACGATGGTTCTGTACGAAGTCGCATGGTGCCACCGTGGGCTGGGAGACCTCGCCAGCGCGCGCAAGGCTTATCAGGAGTGCCTCGAATCCGCCAAGGAGGATGGGTTTCGAGAGTCGACCACACTGGAACTGGGAGAGCTCGAGTTCGACGCCGGGGAGTACTCGAGGGCTCAGGAAATCCTCGAGCCGATCGCCAACCGGAACGGTCCCAGGAGAGAGAAAGCGCTCTACCGACTGACGTGGACACGCCAGATGCTCCAGGATGCCGAGGGCGTGATCTCTCTCCACGAGTCCTTCGTGAAGGCCTTCCCGAAGAGCGAGCTTTCGAGCGAGCTGGGTGTCCTTGCCGCCAAGGCCCACGCCGCACGGGGCGACAGCTCGAAGGCTGCCCAGATTTTCCAGTCGATCGCAGACGGACGGCCCGACTCCCCCGAGGCCGAGTCGGCGCGTGTCAGCCTCGGCGAGTGCCTTGCGGAGGAGAAGAAATTCACCGAGGCCCAGGAGCGCTTCGACTCCTTTCTGGCCCGCTATCCAAAAAGTCCGCTGGGCTACCGTGCCCACTTCGGCTCTGCCTGGGCCCTCGAGAACCTCGGGGGCCGAGATGAGGCGATTGCAAAGTACCGGGCAGTCGTGAAGGAGACAAGAACGACGCTCGCAGCCAGGGCTCAGTTTCAGATTGGACAGTGCCTCGTGTCGAAGAAAGATTTCAAGGGCGCCATCGTCGAGTTCCTGCAGGTACCCGCAGCGTACAGCTTCCCGGAATGGAGCTCGAAGGCTCTTCTCCAGATCGCCGGCTGCTTCGAAGCGCTCGACGACGTCGACAATGCCCGCAAGTATTACTCGGAAGTCAAGGAGAGCTATTCGGCCCGCGATGAGGCCAGGCTCGCGCAGGAACGTCTCCAGAAGCTCGAACAGTAACTCATGAGACTCACCAAGCATCTCCATCCACTCGTGCGGATCGTACCGGCGGCCCTCCATCATCACAGGTGGATTCTTGCCCTGGCATTCGTGGCGCTCGCATCAACAGTCGTTCCCGCCGGCGAGCCGCAGACCGCGCCGCGAGAGAAGGAGACCGTCTTTTCGCTCATCGTCAAGGGTGGCTGGGTGATGATCCCCATTGGAATATGCTCGCTGATCGTCCTCACCTACGGCATCGAGCGGACCATCACCTTCCGGCAGTCCCGAGTTGGAAGCCCCACGCTTCTTGATCAAATCTTTGAGGACCTTCCGCAAGGGGCACAGTTGGGCCAGGGAACCGTCAAGCCCGCCCTTGAGCGATGCGATGCCGATGGCTCCATCCTGGCTCGAGTGCTCCGATGCGGCATCGAGAAGCTCGACCGGGAGGAGGTCCACGTGCAGACGTTTCTCGAGGAGAGCGCAGCCAAGGAGTTCCACCTCCTGAAGCGGGGCCTCAGACCCTTCTCAATCTGCGCCTCACTTGCCCCCCTCCTGGGCCTTCTCGGCACGATCTTCGGCATGATCTCCTGTTTCGAAAACGCAACCGCGGTCGATGCGGCCTCCCGCGCCGAAAGCCTCGCGAAGGGAATCTATGAGGCCCTCGTGACCACGGCTGCCGGCCTCTCGGTGGCCATCCCAGCAATGGCGCTCTTTTATTTCTTTAACGGACGGGTGGACAAAGCCGCCGACCTGATGGACGAGAGCGCGACTCGGTTCCTCGACCACTACTTCGGCGTTCAAGCCAGCGCCAAAGCTCCGAAGGGGAAGTGAAAGTTGCACACCCGACGTGATGAATCCATCGAGGAGGTTGGTCCGAACATGACCCCCTTCATCGATATGATGTTCATCCTTGTAATCTTCTTCTTGGCCACGAGTCGCTTCCAGCAGGAGGAACGCGACGAGAGCATTCGTCTCGCGAAATCCCGTTCGCAGATGCCGATCGCAGCGGCCAGCGACATGCTCGTCATCAACGTGGACAAGGATGGCCGCAAGATCGTCGACGGCAAGGTGCGCACCCTCGATGAGCTCGAGGAGCTGGTACGCACCCGAAGAGCTGTCAGGAAAGACAGTGACGTGGTCATTCGAGCCGACGAAAGAGCTCGAGTTGGACAGTTGCAGGAGGCTCACGAGATTTGCGTTCGTCAGGGCTTCAAGGCAGCAAGTATCGCATACCAAAACGCAGGAGCCGTGGGGAACTGATGGCGCGCTCGTGGTTCAAGGCGATCCTGTGGACCGTGGGAGGTCTTCTGGGCCTCGCCGGGCTCGCGGCCTACTTTGTCCAGGAGAAAGGCCTCGTTCAACGCGTGTACCTGTACCAGGACGGACGCTCATCGCTCCGCCTGAGCGGATCCAGCACGCTCCGGGAGGTTTCCTGGTCAGCGCCCCGGGAAGTACCCGAAGGCAATGCGGCCCCAAATCCTCCTCCCGAGTCCCCTCACTGGTCGTCTCCCGCGATCCTCCTGAACGCAGTACGTGGCCCCAACGGCGACTTTGACCTCCACGTCCGCGAGATGGCGTCCACCGGCTGGTCCGCCTCCCGTCCCATCCCGGGAGCCGTCAACTCACCAGGGGACGAGATCTCCCCGACACTTTCACCTGATGGTTCGATCCTATTTTTTGCCTCGAACCGTCCCGGTGGTCTCGGGGGATTCGACCTCTACCTCTCCCGGCGCACAAGGGATGGCTGGGGCAAGCCCCGGAACCTCGGCTCGCGCATCAATTCACCCTACGACGAGAAGGGGCCGGCGCTCCACCCCTCATCGTCCGTTCTCGTCTTCGCGACCAACCGGCCACGGAGTTTCATCCTGACACCGCCTTCGGAGTGGACCGACGTGCCGCTGGGAAGCTGGAAAGCGGGGAACGACTTGCTTGCCCGCGTCGAGCGGTCCATTACGCCCGACGGGGTCGGGGAATGGTCGGAGGTGCTACCGCTCGAGGCGCTCTCCTCCCCGGCAAGCAGCCGGGAGCCCTGTTTCTCGCCCTCGGGTGATTTTCTCTACTTCGCGTCCGATCGAAAAGGCGGCGCGGGTGGGCTGGATATCTACAGGGCGCAAGTTCAGTTCGCGGGAGATCAAGCGCCCAACATTTCACAGCTGAGGGTAGAGCCTCCCGAGAGCTGTGGCGCGCCGCTGAACTCAAGGTACGACGAACACGACCCACGGATCCTGCTGGATGGCCACGCCCTCGTCTTCCGCGTGGCCGAGACGCAAGGAGGCACGGAGAGCCTCTTCGAAAGCCGGACACGGGAGGTCTCATCGGAGCTGGAGTTCGCCACCGTGCCGCTTCGAGCGCTTGGTGCCAGGGCACTGCGTCTCACGGCGCTTGTCCTCGGCGGAATCAGCCTCCTCCTGGCCACGATCGTTCTCCTGCGCCATAGAGAACGCTGGTCCACGAGCCTCGTCCTGCGATCGAGCGTCCTGGCCATCTTGGCGCATGCCGCGATGCTCTACGGTTTTTACTTCTGGGTCGTCAGCGAGGACATCATCGCACTCGCAGAAAAGAAGACGTCCATGGAGGAAGTCACCGTCGAGCGCACGCTCCAGGCGAAGCTCCTGGAAGAAACGATGCGCATGGATGTCGCAGCACTGGCGAGGGAGGCTCCAGTCCAGCCCACGATCCGCGCGTCCGGGCGTGTCGTGGAAATTTCCAGCATTGATGTCACGGCGCCGGAGGCGGTGGATGCGCCCATCACCCCGGCACGCCCAGTGCCCGTCGAAAGCGCCGCGGAGTCACCCGAGGAACGAGCGGTGAAGGAGACCGCGCTCGAGTTGGAGGTCTCAAGGGCAATTCCGGAAGCGGTGCCTGTCACGGAGTCACTGCCACCTCCAGCGCCCAGCGAGCCAGAGAGAGACACCACCGATCTGACCGCGCGGGGGACCCAGAGTCTGAAGGCCGAACTCGAGACACCGAGGCCCGGGCCGCTCTTGCGAGTTCAAACGGCCGCCCCGACGCTCGAGCACCTTGGGGAGATCGACCTGGTCGCAGCCACAACGCAGTTGCAAGCCCCGGTGGAGACCCTGTCGTCTCTCCCACCGCTCGCCCGTCACACCCCGGAGACTCCAGCGGTCGTCACAGCGCTCTCGGTGCCCGCGCAGTCACAGGAGGTCACGCCCGAGCGCAGGTTGGCCGCCCCCGAGGTGTCGCCCAGAATGACGATCGGCAAGGCCTCACACGCCGTCAACGCTCCCGGCCTTCCCGAGGTGCGCGCAACGGAGGTGCACACAGCCGAATCGCTCTGGCGTGCGCAGATCTCAGGTATCCTGCCCGCTCCCTCCCATCACGCCGAGGCTCGCGAGCTGCCAGAAAATTCACTGGCCCTGGCCCCAATCACGCCGATTCCACAGACGCCAGGGGCCACCGTGAAGTTGGAGGAGACGGTGGCACTCGCCGAGGTCAGAAGCTCCTCAAGAGAGGATGCTTCCGATCCGCGACCACGTGGCAGCGACCATTTCGCGAGGCCAAGCGCTCCCGCCCGTGGAACGCTCAGCGCGGAGCTGGCCTCCGTGGTCTCACGACCCGAGTCGCGGCCGCTTTCGGTCGAGAGCTCGGCCGTCGCGGCTCCAGCTCTGGCCTCGAGCGCCCAGATGGACGCCGTGCCTTCCCCCGGAGTCCTCGAAAAGTCTCAACTACCCGGAATCGAGCGCTCGAGCTTGCGCTCACCGCTCGCCACTCTGAGCGAGGGCGAGGGCGGAGCGAAGCCCGCCCGGGGGGCGCCCGTCGTCACCGACATCCTGTTCGCGGGGCGGGCGGCGCAAAGAGAATGGCGGCCCGCTTTCCCCTCCACACCCGGCTCAAGCCTTGAGCTCCTCGAGGTTCAGCCCGGGCCTTCCGCATCACTCTCGCCCCTCGGCACAGTGGTGGGCAGGCCGAAGCTCTCGGGGAGCACGAAGACTGCCGGGAGTACACCGGCCCAAGCCAGCCTTCCCGCAGAAGCCACAGCCAAGGCCAGTGCCGTCACGCTGAAGCTCCCGGAGGCGCCGCCGGACCTCCGCAGAGAGAAAGATCTCGCGAAGGTGCGGTCTCCCGAGGCTCGCGAGGTGCTAGTAAGCCAGATGGGGGGCACGCAGGCTTCGGAAGACGCAGTTCGCATGGCGCTGGAATGGCTGGCACGGCACCAGTCGAGGGACGGCCGCTGGGATGTCGACGGCTTTGATGCAGACTGCCGGAGCTGCCAAAGCCCCGGAGTACAGACGGACTGCGACGCTGCCGTCACGGCACTCGCGCTCCTGTGTTTCCTCGGCCAAAACCATACTCCGCAGAACCCTCTCAGCCCGTTCAAGAAGCACACCCAGGCAGCGATTTCTTGGCTGCTCCAGATCCAGGGTCTCAATGGCTCCCTCGCAGGCGCCGATGAGCGCTACACGATGTACACGCACGGCATTGCGACCCTGGCGCTGAGCGAAGCCCTGATCCTGACGAAGGACCCGAGGCTCGAGGAGCCCGTGCGCCTCGCGGTCCGCCTCATCATCACGACTCAGAACAGGACGACGGGTGGTTGGCGCTACAAGCCACAACCGCCCCTGCGGGGTGACACCTCCATCACGGGCTGGCAGGTCCTTGCCCTTGTGAGCGCCCGCGGCGCCGGAGTCCAGGTACCCGAGGTTGTGTTGGATCGGGCCCGGCACTGGATCGACCACGAGGTCGCGGGAGGACAACACGGCGGCATCTTCGGTTACACCCGGCCGGAGAAGCCCCGCGTGGCGATGACTGCCGAAGGAATGTTCGCCCGCCTCCTCCTCGGCGGGAAACGGACGGACCGCAACATCGAGGAGGCGGCAAGGTACATCCACACCGAGACCCGGGACGGTGGATATCTCGACAACCTCTACCTTCTCTATTACGGGAACCTGGCCCTCTACCATTACCAGGGCTGGATCTGGGAGCGGTGGAACAACGAAGTGCGCGAATTCCTTGTTCGCTCCCAGCAGCGGACGGGTACTCGCGCCGGGAGCTGGGACCCCTCAGGGCAATATACCAAGACGGGTGGCCGCGTGCTTTCGACCTGCTTCGCGGCACTGACCCTGGAAGTCTATTACCGATATCTACCACTTTACTGGACGCTCGACAAATCGGCGAAGTGATCCGCTCTCAGCCGTCTGAACACCACTGCGAGAAGGAATCCCATAAAGATTTTCTCTCACGGAAGCAGAAAGAAAGGCAGAGTAAAGTGTCGGGAAGCAGCCCTGAACCACACAACAGCGTCAACAGCGCCCCGAAGGAACTGAAGAAACAAGCTTGCGCTGGCATCCTCGTTCCGTAAGCTACCCCGATTCAAGAGTTCCCCCCCGGCGTCGAGGGGCGGAGAGGTTTCGATTTGAAAATGAAAGCCGCTGGCAAATCACTCGTGATCGTGGAGTCGCCCACCAAGGCGAAAACCATCGCGAATTTCCTCCCGCCTGGATTCGTGGTCGAATCGAGCATCGGGCACATCCGAGACCTGCCTAGTTCCGCCGACGAAATCCCCGAGAGCGTGAAGGGTCAGCCCTGGGCCCGACTCGGAATCAACGTTGAGCGTGACTTCGAGCCTCTCTACATCGTGCCACCCGAGAAGAAGAAGCAGGTCTCCAAGCTCAAGGCTCTCCTCAAGGACGCCTCAACTCTCTATCTGGCTACCGACGAGGACCGCGAGGGAGAGTCCATCAGCTGGCACCTGCTCCAGGTCCTGGGCTCCAAGGTGCCCCGCAAGCGCCTGGTCTTCCACGAGATCACCCGCGAGGCCATCGAAAAAGCTCTCGAGAACCCGCGCGACATTGACCTGAACCTCGTGGAAGCGCAGGAGACGCGGCGCAAGCTCGACCGGCTCTATGGTTACGAGGTATCACCCGTCCTGTGGCGCAAGATCGCCCCGCGACTTTCGGCCGGACGCGTGCAGTCGGTGGCGATTCGCATCCTCGTCGAGCGAGAGGAGGAACGGCGCGCCTTTGTCCGCGCAGCCTACTGGGACCTCGTGGGCAAGTTCCTCACGAGGGATCAGCGGCCCCTCGAGGCGACACTTGTCTCCCTGGGCGGCAAGCGTCTGGCCACCGGCAAAGACTTCGAGGGAACAACGGGCAAGCTGCGTCCGGGCGTCGAAAAGGACGTCGTACTCGTGACGGAGCCCCTCGCGCGAGACTTGACCGCTCGCCTCAAGACGGTGCCGTGGAAAGCGATCAAGGTTGAGCGGAAGCCCTACGCGGACAGGCCAAAACCGCCGTTTACGACGAGCACGCTCGCGCAGGAAGCCAACCGGAAGCTTCGCCTGAGCTCCCGCGACACCATGCGGGCAGCGCAGCGTCTGTACGAAAACGGGTTCATCACGTACATGCGTACGGACTCGACCACCCTCTCGGAACAAGCTGTTCGCCACGCGCGAGCGCTCATCAGTGAGCTTTACGGGGAGAACTACCTCTCGCCCGCCCCCCGGCAATACCAGACAAAGGTCAAGAACGCCCAGGAGGCTCACGAGGCCATCCGGCCGTCGGGCAACTTCAACACGCCGGAAGACATCCGAACCCAGATTGGCGAGACCGAATTTCGGCTCTACGACATGATCTGGAAGCGCACGATGGCGTGCCAGATGGCCGAGGCCCGAGGCCATCTGATCACGGTCCAGGCGCAGGGCGGAGATGCGGTGTTTCAGGCAAACGGCAAGACGATCGAGTTCCCGGGCTTCCTCCGCGCGTATGTGGAGGGCGCCGACGACCCCGAGGAGGAGCTCGAGGACCAGGAGCGAATCCTCCCGCCAGTCGCCGTGGGTGATCCTCTCGACTGCTCCAGCCTCGATGCCAAGAGTCATTCGACCAAGCCTCCGGACCGATTCACCGAGGCCTCGCTGATCAAGGAGCTCGAGGCCAACGGTATCGGTCGTCCCAGCACCTATGCCAGCATCATCGACACCATCCTGCGGCGCGAGTACGTCGTCAAGCAACAGAACGCGCTGATTCCCACCTTCATGGCTTTCGCGGTGGTGGGCTTCCTCAAGAAAAACTTTCGCGACCTCGTGGACATCCAGTTCACGGCACGCATGGAGGACGACCTCGATGCGATCTCGCTCGGGGATATGCAGGCGCTCCCCTACTTGAAGTCCTTCTATTTTGGCAACGACGCGAAGGCAGGCCTTCAACACCTCATCCAGTGCGACGTGGATCCGCGCGAGTCATCGACCATCCCCCTCGGGACCGACGCCAGCGGCCAAGCCGTGAACGTCCGTATCGGGAAGTACGGCCCCTACATCGAGCGAGGCGAGGAGCGGGCCAGCATTCCCGCGGACCTTGCCCCCGACGAGCTAACCATCGCAAGAGCCGAGACGCTGCTCTCACAGGGCGCGGTGGGCCCCCTGGGCCAGGATCCCGACACCGGCAGGAACGTCTACGTCAAGGTGGGGCGATTCGGACCCTACGTACAACTCGGGGATGCTGACCAGGAGGAGAAACCAAAGATGGTGACACTTCTCCCCGGAATGACACCCGAGAAGACGACCCTGGAGGATGCCCTCAAGCTCCTGAAGCTACCGCGCAATCTGGGGACAGACCCCGAAACGGGGCAGGAAGTCTTCGTGCATCTGGGACGCTTCGGCCCGTACGCCAAGCGCGGCGACGATACGCGAAGTCTGGCCAAGACCGACAGTATCTTCGAGGTCACGCTCGAGCGGGTGCTGGCCCTCCTCAAGGAGGAGAAAAAGGCAAGCTGGCGATCCCGCGGCCCCACGGTACTGCGCGAGCTCGGCGCGCACCCCGAGTCGAAGGTGATCGTGAAGCTGCTCGACGGCCGCTATGGGCCCTATGTCTCTGACGGCGAGACCAACGCGTCGATCCCCAAGGGCGCCGACGCGGCAACTTTCACCCTGGATCAAGCGGTGGTGCTCCTCAAGGAGCGCGCCCTGCAGGGACCGTCCAAGAAAAAATCGCGGCGACCGGCCCGCAAAACCCCTGCAAAGAAATCCTCGCTGACAAGCCCTCAAGCCAAAAAATCGTCCGCAAGGAAGAAAAGCCCCAAGAGATCCAGGGAAAAAGAGGTCTGAGGTTCGCCGCCCGAGCGGAGCGAGGACGGCGGTAATAACGACACGCGGCCCCTCCGTCTCGCGCCACGCGCTCGTCCCAGGCGCCTCCGGCGCCGTGGCCTCCTCACACTCCCCTTGCCGAGTACCGCCCAAGAGCTGCATTTTCAGGCACCAACTTACGGTGGGCGGGACTCAGCGCTTCCGTAGTCGCCTGAGGATGAACGATGCTGCGGTGATGCACGAGAGCGCTGCCACCGCCATTTGCCCGGGCGGATGATCCCAGTGGTTCGCAAGGACAAAGGCCACGACAGTCGTAAGAATTGCCAGGACGGGCGCCGCCACGAAGACCCCGGACGCGGTCCTTGAGAGGCTCCTCGCCGAAAGGGCCGGCAGCACGAGACAACCGAACGTGTAGAGCATGCCCGAGACACGTAACGAGTAACCCACCGTCATGCCGAGCAACCCGCAAGTGAAGAGTTCCCAGGCCCTCGCAGGGACGCCAGAAGCCTGCGCCATGTCGGGATCGGTGAGCACGAGCAGGATTCTTCGGCGGAAGCAGAGCAGGGAGCAGCCCACACAGAAGGTCGCAATGGCCAGGAACGTAACCTCCTCGCTGGAGGATCCAATAATGCTGGAGGAGAGGAGCCGGTGGATATCCTCGGTGCCATGGGGCGAGTGCGACACGAGTAAGATTGCGAAGCTGGCCGCGGCCAGGAAGACCCAACCCGTCACCGCCTCGGTTGATTCTCGCCCCCAGCGACCCGAGTGCGACGTCAGGAGAGTCGCGGCCACCGACAAGGCACCCGCGAGGAACGACAGGAAGAGATCGGACTCCATCCACTCAACCCCGTGAAAAGGCCCGACGCTGGTGAGCCACATGCCGAGCGCCACGCCCAGGGTGGAAGCCTCCGCGACCGCGGCCCCGAGGAAGATCTGATCCTTTGCGACGACGAGAACGCCCGTCATGGAAAGGAGCACGGCAAGGAGCCAGCCTGCGAGCCAGCTATTGTGAAAGAGACCCCAGGACTGGATGAACTCTTGGATCATGTAGCTCCCTTTCTTGAATCGACGTTGCGCTCAACCTTTTAAGGAGCTGCTCGTCGAGACCATAGGCCTCGCGCAAGAGCTCTGGAATCAGCACCCCATCACGCTTGCCGCAGGTAATTCTGCCTTGATGGAACAATGCCACGTGCGTCGCATGACGCAGGGCGAGCGCGAGCACGTGAGTCACGAAGACGACGGTAATGCCGAGGTCGCGATTCAAGGAGACGACCAGGCGTACCAGCGACTCCTCCGCGGCGATGTCCAGCCCGCTTGTCGGCTCGTCAAGGATCAAGAGGCTCGGCCTTCGCGCCAGGCCCCGCGCGATCAGCGCTCGCTGGCGCTGACCTCCGGACACGGACCAATAGTCGCGCTCCGCCAGGTCGGAGATTCCAGTCATCTCGAGCGCCCAGGCAATGTTCTCCCTACGTTCCGCTGCGGAGATGCCCGCCCTGGTGAGCCCGAGGTCAACAAATTCCCGGACTGTCTGGGGCAAGGTGGCCTTCGCGTCGCAGCGTTGCGGAACGAAACCGACCATCTGGCGTGAGGCAAGCTCGGGTGCCAGGGTAATCACTCCCGAGGTGATACGGTGAATCCCCAGTATCGCCCCGAGGAACGTGGTCTTGCCGGAGCCATTGGGACCAATGAAAAACCAAAGCTCTCCCGGCAAGATCTCGAGTTGAATGTCGCGCAGCACCACGGCCTTGCCATGACCCAGTACGACATTCGACACCCGCAGGACAGAGTCCGGAGAGGACCGGACCGCGCCAACCACAAGAGGGGAGTCAGTACGTGTCATCCCCGGGTGCCTCCTAGTACGTTTTCGAGTTGCGTCACATTGAACTCCACCATGTCGAGGTATCGATCGGTGCCAGGTTGAGCCCCGCACTGATGAGCCAGGCTCACGATCCTCGCACCCGTCTCTTCACTCACAAGCCGGGCATGGCGGGAATCAAAGTAAGACACTGTCAATACGGCGCGAACACGGTTCGCCTTCAGGATCGCGATCACTTCTCTGAGATGCCTCGTGCTCGGCGGAATACCCGGCCGGGGCTCGAGGAAGGCAATGATCTTGAGCCCGAATCGCCGCGCGAAATAGGGCCACAGGTCATGGTCACTCGCGACCTGGGCGCCGCGATAAGATGCGAGCCTCCCCAGCCAACCTCCCACGGCGCCGTCCTCTTGCTTCCTGAGGAACTCCTCGAGCTTGCCGTGCTCGTGGAGGATCGAGAGCTTCTCGACGTCGTACTTCGCCGCAAGCTTCTCTCCCACCAAGGCCGAGCCAAGCCGGCGCTCGAAGTCGGCGCAGCGGCTCTTGAAATAGTCCGCCTTCTGGGGTCGGAGCTTCTGGAGGCTGTCGCTAAGCAGTCTTGCGACCTGGAGACCACAGATGGGATCACTGAGGTAGTGCGGGTTGCCGAATGCGTGCACATCTCCAAGGCTCCGGTCCACGACACCTCCAGGGATGTTGAGGGGGGCGATGGCCTTCGAGGCGTCGATGAAGCCGATCGCACCGGGCAGGACCTGCGGATTGCGAGCGTTTTGCCACAAGTTTGGCTCCCAGGCGACCTCCAGCTCAAGCCCCACATGCACGAGGGCGTCGGCGGTGCTGAGTTCCTTGATGAAACTCAGCTTGGCCTCGAGGAAGTGAGGGTCCTGCTGCGCCTTTGCGAAGACGAAAACCGTGACCTCATCGCCGCCAACCTCACTGGAGAGCTGGCCAAGCTCCGGCACGGTGGCACAGACTTTCAGCTTCCTGAATGCTTCCTGGGCCTCCAGCCGGGTCGCGCCGGCCAGCCCCAGGGTTAGCGCCACCACGGACACGGCACCGACAAATTCTCTTTCACGGCTCATGGAGGTATTCACTTTCTGCGATTGGGATCGGAGTTTTTCAAGTCGCCTGGATCAATACTGGTGCGCCGCGTGAGCGCCAAAGAGAAACTCGACGCCGAGCCACACCGAGTGCGCTTCATCGCCAGGGAGGTGCGCCGCGCGATCGTAGTTGTACTGCAACCTGAGCCGGGAAAATTCAGTCGGGTAATAGACGAGGATCGGCGAAACGCGGAGGCGATCGTCGCGGAACGGATCGTTCTGCCGATCGTCGGCCGATGGGCCTTCGCCCCCGGCGTGCTCGAAGCGCCCTCCCAGCGCCCAACCGGGCGTAAAACCATAAATCAACTGGGTGTAAAAGCCCCAGTCCCGAAAATTCTCCGAGGCAAAGACCGTGTCGTCCGCTGGATCAACCGGGTCATTTCCTTCGTCGAGCGCGTCGTCCGCAAGATAATCGCGGCCCATGATCTCTGTCTGCCAGATAACGAAGGGCCAGCCCCTTGAAGCTGACAACGGACGCCATTTGAGCAGAAGGTCGGCTCCGTAGATCCACGTCTCGCCATCGGGGCCGGTGAAGTTGGGGCCGTGCAGCCCGGATCCTGCAACCTTGGCGGAGACGGTGTCCGAGAGGTCGAAGCCGTTCTCCCACCGGAGCAAGTAGACGAGATCCTCGAACGAACGCACGGGCCGATGAGTGAACGGCCGAGCCTCGGGGGATCGCTCCGCAGCGAATTCCTCGTTTGCCAGAAAACTCGTCATGGTCTCGCCGTTCGCGTTCTGCGTCCCGAGGTGAAACTGCGAAAACCACGGAGTGAATGGGACTAGCCAGCCGATACGGAAACCCGGGCCGCGCAGGCCATCGGGTCCAAACAGTCGGCTGTTGACGACGGGCTGGTCGAGCCACTCCCACTGGTGCGGGTGCTGGGGATTGATACGGCCGAATTCAGTAAAGAATTGGCCTGCCTCGATCTGAAATCCCGCCTCGGTCAGACCCAGGGGAAGCGCTTGCGAGGTCAAGAACGCTTCCTCGAGTTCGACGACGCTCTCTCCCTCGATCGGGTCGATGAAGTAGACAACGTGCGCCTCGCCCGTCATGTAGGGGTCCACCGCGCCCGAGAGCGAGAGCTCAACGTTTTGCACGGTGAAGCCTCGCTTTCGGGGGTCGTGCCCACCCGCCTGGAGGCGCGAGAGCTCCTCATCGCGAGCCGTGGAGCTCCCCGCTGCGAAGAGCGCGCCGAGGGAGATGTCGATGAGCCTCAGGGTGGTGGGGCCAGCCTGCTTGACCAGGAGACCGGGGCCAGAAGCCGACTGAGGCGGCAACGCGGGTGGCTGGGGAATCTCCTTCAAGGCTTCCTCGAGGGCATCTCTGGCCTCCGAGCTATCCTGCCCCCCGGCGTGCGATGGAAGAAAGCAAAAGGCAATCGCGAGCAGGCAGCGCCGCTCGAAATTGAAGTGCGGATTCATGAGTTACCTTCCTGATGGTGGTCCGTGGGAGGGACGGAGCCGGAGCGCAACAGATGTGCCTCGGTCCACAATCCCTCGAAAAGTCAGCAATCAGGAAAGGCGGGGGGGCGCTCGGGCAAGGTAGAGCCCGGAGACGCCATGAGGCTGGATTCGAGTGGGCTGCTGGAGTTGCCCAACGACAAGGACCTCCCTGAAGAGCCCCAACGTGGTGGTGGGAATCGGAAGGCCGGGAGCGCTCAAGCCCTGGCAGGAGAGGCAATGCCCGTGAGCGTGCGGATGCTGGTGGTGATGGTGCTCTGGATTGTCGCAGGGGAGGCCGGAATCACAACCAGCCTCGATGCAGCTCCCTTGCGCCAGCACTTCGTGACAGCTCGAGCACTCCTCCTCGGCAAAGATGAAGTCGTGCGCCAGCGGCAAGTGCATCGCCAGTCCATACAGGACGCAGGCGACGAGCAAGTGCGATCGCGAAAGAGGAATTGGGCGCATGGGATACCGGGGCGAGCCGCAAGGAAATACGGGCGGCGCAAGGATACAGATCTCATCGGATGGAGTCAAGCCCGAAAGGGGCCCGGAGTCTCTCACGAATCCCTGGGCGGGCTCTACCTGTCCCGTGGCTTCATCATGGGGAAGGCTATCACGTCCCGAATTGAGTGCGAGTCCGTGAGCAGCATCACGAGGCGATCGATCCCGAGGCCCACGCCACCGGTCGGCGGCATGCCGCAGCCCACGGCCTTGATGAAGTCCTCGTCGATTGGGTGATGCTCGATTCCCTCGCGGTCAGCGCCCATGGCCTGCTGGCGCTCGAAGCGCTCGCGTTGCTCGACGGGATCCGTCAGCTCACTGTAGGCGTTGCCGATTTCCATACCTGCCACGGCGGGCTCGAAGCGTTCAACCAGTCGATCGTCGCCCCGCTTCTTCTTGGTCAAGGGCGAGATGTCGATCGGATGATCGCAGATGAAGGTCGGCTGCACTATCGTCTTTTCCACCAGAGCGCTGAAGAGCTCCGCCACCGCGTGGCCCCACGACCAGGGCCTGGGCGGGGCAACGCCCCGCTTGTCCATCTCCTCCCTCAGCTCCGACTCGCCGAGCGCTCCGGCATCGACACCAATGTCTTTCAACGCGCCGAGCACCGTGATGCGCCTCCAGGGAGGCGTAAAATCGATCTCGGTACCCTCGTAAAGAACCTTGTAACCGCCCGTCACCTCCCTGGCGACAGAGCTGACGAGAGCCTCGAACTGCTCCATCTGGTACGTGTAATCGGTGTAGGCCTCGTACCACTCGAGCATCGTGACCTCGGGGTTGTGGCTCCGGTCAATGCCTTCATTGCGGAAGTTCTGGCAGATCGTGAAGACCTTTTCGAACCCCCCGGCAATGAAACGCTTGAGCGCAAGCTCGGGGGAGATCCGGAGGTACGCCTCCTGGTTCGAGAGGGCGTGAATGCCCGTGGTGAACGGCCTCGCCTCTGCGCCACCGTAGCTCATTTCGATCGTCGGCGTCGTCACCTCAACAAATCCACGCGACTCGAGGAACGTGCGGATCCTGCTGATCACGCGGGCCCTTGTGACCACAACCTCGCGGGCGGCGGGGTCGGTAATCCAGTGCAGGTAGCGCTCTCGGTACTTCGTCTCCGCATCGGAGAGCTGAAAAAACGTCCGGTCATCCTTCGATTTCGGAATCGGCACGCGCACCACAGTCTTCGAGAGGACCTCCACCTCGCGGGCCTCGACCGTGAGCTCCCCCATTTTCGTGATGAAAAGCTGACCTCGCACCCCGAGCAGGTCTCCCAGATCGAGTTGACGCTGGATCACGTCCCAGAGCTGGTCGGAGTAGCAGTTCTTACGAAACATGACCTGGAGGCGGCCCTCAAAGTCGCCGAGATCGGCGAAGACGAGCTTGCCGGCACCTCGGTAAGCGACGAGCCGTCCGGCGACACTGACGTCCTTGCCCAACAGCTCCACCTGCGCCTGTCGAGTCTCGCAGAGAGTATGAGAACGCTCAAAAGAGTAGGGATAAGGATCGATGCCCTGGGCGAGGAGGGCCTTGCGCTTCTCAAGAAGCTCGGGGTCAAACATGGCGTACCTTCGGGGTGTGCGCGAGGAGTTCAGCGCGTGTGTCAAAATGAAAAGCGCCGGCTTCGCGCCGACGTAGCGGATCCTGGGATGGGCTCCAGGGACCCACAAGAATAAACTCCTCGCGGGGGCGGAAGACCTCCCCACACCGGCGCTCGATCGACGCCGATGGCGGGGGAGCCTTGCTCCAGAGAGCCCCATCCTGGCCGCGCGGAGTATAGTGAACCGTGTTACCAAAAGCAACGAAGGGCACGGGCCAATAGCCCGGGAAGGCGCCTCAATTCACCTTTGCAATCGACAGTCCTCGCCGGGCCCACGACAATGTGGGAGGAACTCCAAACAAGTATCTTTTCATGCCCACGAAGTCGTGGTATACGATTCGCCATGCTTGCAGGACGCATTATCAAAAAAGGGCACATCGAACTCGTTGACCTTCCCGAGCCGCGCCTGAGCCCGGCAAGATCCGGAGCGCCGGGAGAAATCATCTTCCAGCCCGAGGTCACTTGCCTCTGCGGCTCCGATCTGCCCTACTTTTGCAACAACCAGCCGAAGTACCCGCTCAAGGACGGCCTCTCCCTTCACGAGATGGTCGGAACCGTCATCGAGACTTCCGGGAGCCGTTTCCGACGCGGAGACAAGGTGCTCGCGGTGCCGGATGGTCAAGTGGGACTCTTCGAGCGCTTTGCCATGGGCGAGGAACGGGTGATTCCGCTCGACCCACGCAAACCCCCCGAGGCGGCCATGCTCGCGCAGCCACTGGGCACGGTGATCTTCGCGGTGAAGAAGCTCCAGCAGGTGATCGATCAAGACGTTGTCGTCGTTGGACAGGGGCCCATGGGCCAAATCTGGTGCTCGGTGCTCCGGAACCTCGGCGCCCGGGAGATCATCGCGATCGATCGGCTCGAATCTCGATTGATGCGGAGCCACGAATTCGGCGCCACGGCCACGGTGAACTCCTCAAAGGAAGACCCCATCGCCGCCGTTTCTCGAATCACGGGCGGCGCACTCGCCGACATTGTCATAGAGGCCGTCGGCCACCAGAACCAGGCGCTCGACCTCTGCATCGACCTCTGCCGCCTGAACGGCCGCATCCTCTTCTTCGGCATGCCCGAGGAGAAACTCCATGAAGTCCGCTGGCTAGACCTCCTCCGCAAGAACATCACCGTCCACACGAGCGTGAACCCCGACTTCAAGCGCGACTTCCCCCTCGCCATGCGCTGGATCAGCGAGGGCCGGATCGATCTCTCCCCTCTCGTCACCCACCGCTTCGAGCTCCGGGATATCCAGAAGGCTTTCGAGACCTTCCGGGACAAGACAGACGGGGCGCTGAAGGTCGTCGTCAGGTTCCCCTCGGCGGGGTAACGAAGGCTTCGGGCGATCCACGAGCCTCGCTCTTACCCTTCCTTCGTTCCGCCTACCGCCGGAAAATTTTCAACACCGTAACCAGGCAGACCGCCCCCAGAATAGTTCCCAGGGCCTGAAACAAGCAGAGAGCCGCCAGGACGTTCCGCTCGGGCGTGTAGTGGACGAGATTGTAGATCCGCACGATTACAGGCTCGCTCCCCGGAGGGGCGAGTAGCAGCGTGGCAGGAAGCTCGCAGGCACAAAGGAGCGCCACGGCGACGCTCCCGGCCTCGAGCCCCGGAGCCGCCAGCGGCAACCGGATGCGCAGCCAGCGCCGAGCGCGCCCCGGAGCAAGCTTCGCTGCGCTCCACTCATCCCGCGGGGAAGATCGAAGGTGAGCCTCCAGCGCGAGAACAGCCACCGGAAAAAAGCGCATGGCTCCGGCCACGACGAGCACAGCGGGGCTGTTGTAGAGAGCGTAAAACGGACCGATCTGAAACCATCGGATCAAGGTAAACCCCAGGAGCGAGCCAGGCAGGGCCAGCGGCAACCAGAGGTGAGCGAACCGTCGACGCCCCTGGGCGAGCGGGGGGAGCAGAAGCGCGGCCGCCACCGCCACAGCGAGTAGCGCCGAAAGCGAGGACACACACACACCCCACAGCACTTTCTCCCAGTCGGTGAGCCACGCGTTCGCAAAAACTGATCGTCGCCCCGCGAGCACGCACAGGACCCAGATCGGCAAGGCCGTGCTGAAGGCCCACCAGCCACCGAAGACACACCAGGGGAGAAGCCCGGCCCTCTCGGTCGCCACGAGAGTCTCCCGAGCTTCGCGCCCCGAGAGCGCGAAGCCTCGGCGACTTGCCCAGGATTCGAACGCAAGAAGCACCATCGCTCCCGTCAAGAAAAGCGGCAGCAGCGCCGCGAAGGCGAGCCCCGGATCGTCCTGGGCTCCGTAACTCACCTGTACGAGCACCGAGTAGCTCGTGACGTCGAGCAGACGGGGCACCTCATAGGCCAAGAGCGAGAACGTGAAGACCATGCCGGAGGCCGCTGCGATTGCCGGCAGAAGCAGGGGCACGATGATCCGCCAGGCCACCACCCCCGGCCCGCGGGACACCCGGGCGGCATCGACCAGCTCCCTCGGGATGGTGCGCAGACCCTGCGAGATGAAAAAGAAAAACACCGGCGAGAAGCTCGTGCCGAGGACCAGCGTCGTGAAGAACGCGCTGCGGATCGGAAAGGGCCTTCCAGGCGCAACAGCCCAGGGGAACAGCTTCGTCAGCACGCCTCCGGGCAACGCCAGATACTCCCAGACGGCCACGTGAAAAAACGGCGGCAGCACAAGGGAAAAGAGGGCCGCTGTTCGCAGGAAAGGCTTGAGCGGAAAACAGCGCCGCTCCAGTGCCCAGGCGGCCGGACCACCGAGAGCCAGCGCGAGAAACGTCGAGGCCGACCCGATCGCGATCGTGCGGGCCAAGACGGGCCACACACCCGGCTCAAGAGATCTTGAATACGCCTCGAGCGAAAAAGTTCCATCACGACGGATCGAAAGCCATGCCAGGTAGGCGAGGGGTGAAAGCAGGGACACTTGCAGGCACCCCCGGAAAAGAGTCGGAAGACGTCGCATGCGCAGGTTACTTGACGACAAGCTTCCGCAAGGGCTCGAGCGACTCCTCGACACCCCTGGAGACTTCAGGCCACTTGATCTTCATGCGAACGAGGCCTGCTGGCAGAGCAAGCCCGGCGGGATGCGGCACTCCGGAGCGAACAGGAATCTGCGCCGACTCGCCCATGGCCAGGCGAAGCTCGGTCTTCCTGTCGAGGAGATGGTCGGCGAGCCTGCGGGCCAACTCCGGGTGGGGCCCGCCCCGAATCAGCGCCACGGTGTTGGGGAAGACAAAGCAGCCGAGTGGCTCCGCCACACCGGGAAAGAGCGCCTCCTGATCGGGGAACACGACCCCCACCGGCAGCCCCTGGAGGATTGCGACGTGGGCATCGTCCGTGTCTGTGAGCCCACAGAGAAGCTCGCCCGAGGCCACGCGGTCCCGAACCACCGAATTCCCAGAAAGCACCTTCACGCCGTTCGCAACAAGCCCCTTGAAATAAGCCTCCACGGCCTCCTTTCCCAGGCGTGACCAGAGTGCGCCGGTGTGCGTCGCCATCGTGCCAAAGAGAGGATCCGAAATCGCGGCCTCGTTCCGAAAGCGCTCGAGGGTCAGGTCAAAGATGGACCGCGGACGTTCGGCATCGGGAAGGCGCTGCCGGTTGTAGACGATGACGCGGGCCCTGGCAGCGAAGCCCGTCCAGGCGCCCGAGAGGGACTTGAACTCGGCCGGGATGTCCACCGCATTCGGGGACACGTACGGCTCGAGCGCTCCAGCGGCCTCCAGGGAGAGCGTCCTCGACGGCTCCGAGCTCCAGAAAAGGTCGGCACGCGGTCGCGATCTTTCCGCAAGTAGACGCTGATAGAGTCCCGTGACCTTGGTGGCCTCCGCATCAAAGACGGCCTCGATTCGCACCCCGGTCTCCCGCTCAAAAGCCTCGAAAATGGGCTTCGCGAAGACATCGTCCACCGAGGTATAGACCACCACCGCGCAGCTGCGTGACTCGCAGCCGAACCCGGGGAAAAGAGCAACAAGACCTACCGCAAGGACCTTCGATCTCATCGGAAGCGCATTGTACAGTCTCACGCGGGTTGAAGTCCGGGAATTGGAGCTCAACCTCCCGGTGAACAGCCCCGGCAATCACCGGATCGCAACGTACTTCCCGGCGTGGTTTGCCGCCAGCTTCTTGAGAAACTCCTCGTGGGCCCCCTGGAACCCGAGCGCGAAGATCCGCACCCCCCTGAGAAAATTGAGCTCGGCCACGCGATCGTGGATGTCGGCCATGATCTGGAGGGCATCCTCGGGCAGCCCATTGCCGGCGTTCGACGAGCCCATGTGAGTCGGGGCCCCATCGGTGATCAGGTAGATCGTGTCGACGTTCAAGTCAGCGAAGGCCTCCTCGAGTGCCATGTCAGTGACGGTGATGCCTTCCGCCTTGAGGCCCTCGAGGTGCTCGATGGCTGCCTGCTTGTTGGTGTCTGAGGCCTGGACCATGCCCTTCTTCCACGATCGCACGTCGGAGGAGTAGTCGATAACATTGAAATGAATGTCGGAGGGCAGCGACTTGATGACCCGCGCAAGCTCCTTCTTGGCCCTGAGCATCCGCTTCCGATCATCCGGCGGCCTCCTTGTCAGTGCCTTGTCTTCTTGTTTCGCAGGGTCTCCCACCACCGTGCGGCCAGACTCCCGCTCCGACTCGCCCTCGGGCAGAAGGTCCGTCGTCTCCATGCTGCCCGACGTGTCGAGCACGAAGATCAGGTTCTTGCCCGTCACCGCGGCGCCAAAGAGCGTGAGGCCACTGATCCCCCTGGACTCCTTCGGGCCGTCAAAGAGCCCCGGATCGCGCTTCCGGGTCTCGAAGTAGTTCTTGTAGTCCTCTGCCACGGGCAGGTCGACCCCCAGGAGCCGCTCCAGGGTCGACTGAAAAATGCCTCGGGTTCGGTCCCAGTCGGAACGCTCTGCCGGCTTCGGCTTCCTCTTCGAGACCTCCACATAGCGCTCGATGATCGCCTCCACGATCGAGACTTGCTTCGACCTCGAGAGGTATTGAAGCGCCTGCCTCACCACCGCTGGATGCTCGTCGCGAAGGCACTTCAGAGCGGCCTCGAGACGGCTCACCGGCTTTACGACACTCGAGGCGTTCAGGAGGAGTAGCCTCCCCCGCCAGTCGGGGTGCGAAGCCAAAAGCCTCTGATACTCCTCCACCGCGCCCTTCGACTTTACCGGCGCGAACGCCGCGGCCGCCCGGCCGTGTAGCAGCTTGAAGTCGCGGGAGTCCGCGGTCCTTGGCAGGCGCGAGGCGAACTTTGAGTAGCTCACGACAACCGCACGAACACTCCTCGCATCGTCGCCTTCGAGCACCGCCCTGAGGGCCACGAGATAAGCTTCGGTATCACCGCCTTTCTCGGCGCTTGCAAGATTCTTGGCTGCCAGCCCGGAGTCCTGGCCGGCGTCGAGGGGACGCTCGAGCACCGCGAGGCAAAGTAGGATAGTGACCCGGGGAGGGTGGAATCTCATGAGACCATGCTAACAGCCCATTGATGGAGTCCGCGCCTGTGAAGTCAGGTCCTGAGAATCGATGGGGGGAAAATTACCAGTATCGGGCGATTTTTACCGCCCGGAAGTGCTCGTCGTTCTCTTCAGTACCGCCCAGGAGCTGCATTTTCAGGCACTCACTTGCGGTGGGGGGTACTCTCCACACGGCGTTCGCGAAATCCGGGCAATACAGCAAACGGCCCGCGGGCTTTAGTAGTACGGGTAATCGCTCCTGTAATCGGGCTCCAGCTTCTCGTATCGCGACTGCAAGAACGTGACAAGATCGATCAACTGGGCCACCTTCATGACCTCGTTGAAGTTCGCCATGAGAGACTTGCCCTCCCGGGAGATCTTCTCGCTCGGATACCCCTTCGCCAGCTCGTGCGACGGGTTGACGATGGCCGTTACGAGCTCGCCATAGGAGCGGATGCGCAAGACCTGGCCACCGAGGGCCACCAAGATCTGTTCGGGCTTGGACGGGGGCGGCAGATCGACACCGGCAACCGTGTGGCAGCCGTTGCAGCCCAGATCCACAAACGTCGCCCTTCCCTTCGCGATGTCCCCTTCTGGCAGCCGAAATCCCCTCCCTGACTTCGGACCCGAATCGCAGCCGGAGAGGACACCCATCGCCGCCGCCAACCCCAGGAGCACAGGAACCTTCATCGGAGCCTCCTTTCAGAATCTACTGTCGTTGGAACCACCCCGGAACACGTCTGCACAAGGTGTTCCAGAGGCCCGCGAAATTCACCGGCCGCGCGATCCTTCGCACCAGCAAGGATTTTTCAGAACCCTGGGGCCAGGGTTCCCCCGATGGAGGGGTCCTTCGTGCCCAGGGACAGGTCCTCTCACCACCGGGAAGCGCTGGAGCCCTTGATCCTTGGCTTCGTGGAAGGGGACGCCTCGGCAGGGCTCGATTCCCTGCTCGCCAACTCCGCCTCGAGCTTTCTTGCACGGTCAAGGTAGTAGCGCTGGCGAGCCAGCACCGCGTTCAGAAGGTCCCTGGCTCGCGGGCTGCCCTGAATCTGCCCCGCAAGCTCCGAGATCCGCGCCATCTTAGCCGAGCACCTCTCTACCATCGGCCCGAGGAGATAAGCCGGCCCCAGGTAATTGTACTGACTGTACTCTATCGGAAACGAGCTCGAGGGAGGCACGCAGTCCATCTCTGCCAGGAGGTCGCCAAGGGCCATCTGGCTGTAGCGCGCCTCACGGCTCCAGTCCTCGAAGAGCGAAAAAGCCCGGCGGTCAAAGTCGTCCTGGATCTCGGGCTCGGCACTCTCGATGACGTACCTGACAAACGAGTGCTGGGTAAGGTAATAAGCTTCCAGGATGAGCTCCACGGCCTTGCTCATACATGCATCCCGAGGTTCAGGGTGGTCTTGAGGATCGAGTCAGCACAGAAGCACAGATAGAAAGTCAGGAAGAGCATTCCGACAACCACCACGCGACCGAGAGCCGAGGACTGGATCAACTCCAGGCTCGATCCTTTCTCAAAGTACATGACCCGGGCAATCTTCAGATAGTAGTAGGCCGACAGGGCGGTGTTCATAGCAGCCGCGATGGCCAGCAAGTAGTAGGGCCAGCCACCCACGTCGATAATCCCCATGAAGAGGTGGAATTTGCCCATGAACCCGGCCGTGGGGGGCACACCGATCAGCGAAAATATGAAGACCGTCAGGGCGCCCGCCAGGAACGGAGCGCGCCGTCCAAGACCCTTGTAGTCCTCGAGCTCGGACGAGTTGAGACGGTTCTCGACGAGAATGGCCACCGCGAAAGCGCCGAAGTTCATGGAGAGGTAGGCAACGAGGTAAAACGCGATCGTCTGCGTGCCGGTGTAACGGGTGGCGGTGCCCAGGATCGAGAGCCCCATCAAGAGGTACCCTGCGTGGGCGATCGACGAGTAGGCCATGAGACGCTTCAAGTTCGTCTGCCAGAGGGCTGCCAAGTTCCCGAGCGTCATGGTCAGGATCGAGATCACTATCAGAATCAGCCGCCAGTCGACGCCAGCCCAGAGCTTCACCGCCATGTCGCCAGGGGCAAGACCCGAGACGGAGCTGGAGAGGCCTCCGAGAAAGCGAAGTAGAATCGCGAAGCCCGCGGCCTTGGAGATCACGGACAGGAAGGCCGTGACGACCGTCGGGGCGCCCTCGTAAACATCGGGTGCCCAGAAGTGCATGGGGATCGCGGCAATCTTGTAGGCGAAGCCCACAAATACAAAAAGGAACGCGAAGGTGACCGTCAGCGCGGCCAGTGCCTGCTGGTTCCGCTCGGTATAGATCTCGTGCTCCGGGCTCCAGAACACTCTGGCCAGGGAGGAAATCTCGCCGGAGCCCGTCATACCGTACCAGAGCGAAAATCCATAGCCCATGATGGCGGCCGCGATGCTGCCATAAATGATGTACTTCAGGGCCGCCTCGGCCCCCTTGCGTTCGGTACGGAAATAGCCGACCAGGATGTAGGAGCACACGCTCAGGATCTCGAGGGAGAGGAAGAGCGTGAGGAAGTGGGTCGACGAGGCCATGAGCATGGCCCCGAATACGCTCGAGAGGAGGATGAAGTAGTACTCCCCCATGCGGCGACCCTCGAGCTTCCTTGAAACAAAGCTCAACATGATCACAGGGATCGAGCCCAGAAGGAAGAACGCCTTGAAGAAGTTGGCGAAGGGGTCGATCACCAGCATCCCAAGGAAGAGCGACTTCGAATCCTCGTAGTAGTGTCCAATTCCTGAAAGTGGCGCGAGGCAGCCGAGAATGGCGGCCCAGGCGAGGTGCTTCGAGAACTGGATGGGGAGGACCAGGTCCAGGAGCAAGATCGCAATCGCTGCGACCGCGACCTGCGTCTCCGGGCCGAAGTACTTGAGGCTGTCGATAATGGCGGGGTAAAAGGTATCCCGAAACTGCTCCACGCCCGGGGCGGTCACCGCAACGGGGAGCGTGAGGAGAGCCTGGAGATGGTTCAAGAGGTGCATGGATCGGTTATCCGGGGGCTGGTCTGCGCTAATTGCCCATCGCGCCGCGGACGAGGTCAGTGACGGCCGTCAAGGATCCGTTCATGAACTCGATGAGGCCGTTCGGGAAGACGCCGAGGACGATGCAGAGGATTCCGAGCGGCGCGAGCGCCAGGACCTCGCGGAAGGAAACATCGGGGAATCGCTTGTATTCCTCGCGCTTCACCTCGCCCAGGTAGACACGCTGAATCGTCCAGAGGATGTAGACTGCGGCCAGAATAATCCCGAGGAGCGAGACGTAGACAATCCAGGGGGAGTGGATCCCCTGGGTCGTGGTGATCAGGCTGCCAGTAGCGCCGTCCCGAAAGTCGAACGCCCCCTGGAAGCAGAGGAATTCGCTGATGAATCCGTTCAGGCCGGGCAGCCCGAGCGAGGCAAAGAATCCGACGGTCGCGATGCCCGTGTACCAGGGCATCTGGAGAGCCATGCCTCCGAACCTGGTAAGGTCTCGATGGTGCGCACGGTCGTAGACCACGCCCACGATGAGGAAGAGCATGGCGCTCGAGACCCCGTGGTTGATCATTTGAAGGACGGCCCCCGTGACGCCGGTATGGTTCAGCGCTGCGAGGCCAAGGAGCACATACCCCATGTGACTGACCGACGAGTAGGCGACCAGCTTCTTGAAGTCCTTTTGCGCAAGCGCGCAGAAGGCGCCGTAGACGATGTTGATCATGCCCAGGACAGCAATGAGGGCGATGAAGAACTTGTCGGTGCCCGTGCCTGGCAGCATGGGGTAGGAGATCCGGAAGAGCCCGTAGCCGCCCATCTTGAGCAGGACTCCGGCCAGAATCACGCTGACTGCGGTCGGCGCCTCGACGTGCGCGTCGGGTAACCAGGTGTGGAACGGGAAGACGGGCACCTTGATCGCGAACCCAATGAACAGCGCGACGAAAAGCAGCGAGGCAACGCCCGGGCTGAAACCCGGAGCAAGGTTCATCAAGGTGAGCATGTTGAACGTGTGCGGCTCCGTCATGAAATACATGACGAGCATCGCAACCAGCATGAGCACCGAACCCACGAGCGTGTAGATGAAAAACTTTATCGCCGCGTAAATGCGGTTCTCGCCGCCCCAGACCCCAATGAGGAAGTACATCGGGAGGAGGACGATCTCCCAGAAGACATAGAAGAGAAAGAAATCAAGCGCACAGAAGACGCCGATCAGTCCCGACTCGAGGAGCAAGAAGAGCACGAAGTAGCCCTTCGTACCCTTGTCGATATTCCAGGACCAGACGAAACAGAGGACGCACAGGAGCGTCGTCAATGCCACAAGCGGCAAGCTCAAGCCGTCAACACCCACGAAGTAATTGATCTTGAACCGCTGAATCCAGGGCAGATACTCGACGAACTTGATGTGGGTGGTCAGACTCACGCTCTTTGCCAGGATCAACTCGGCTGCCTGCTCCCAGGCCTCCTGAGCGCCAGGCGTGAATTCGCTGAAGACAGTGGGTTTCACCAGGATTGACCGACCGTTTTCGATCCTTGGGGTCAGGAAATCCGCGCGCCAGCGTTCCTTCCCCTGGGGACCAACGCTGTAAGCGGGTCCCAGCGCCGCGCCGTCAAGGATCCTCTCAATTCGCTCCTCGAGCACCCGATCGGCGCCACCGGGCGCGCTTTCGCCCAGCATGTAGCCCCGGACAAGCCCGATGGAGATCAGAAAGGTCACGAAGGCGCCAAGGAGACTGACCGTCTTGATCAGGCCCTTGAGCGAGGAAGGGATCAAGAGCAAGACTCCTGCGGTCAAGAGCGGTAGGAAGATACACCAGGTAATACTGGTCATGACTGGCTCGAAACTAAAGGGGACGAGGGTGCCAAGTTGTTACTGAAAAATCCTGACGAGGACGATGAAGCCTGAAACCAGGAATACGCCGGCAAATATGAAGACCGAGGCGTAGACGTACTCCTGGAGGAAGCCTGTTTGAAGCCGGCGCAGGCGATCACCGCTTCTGAGGCTCAGATTGCCGATACCCCGCACGGCACCGTCGACTCCATGGTGGTCCACTGTTCCCGAGACGCTGAGAGCGTACTGGCACAGAGTACCCCAGAGGTTCACAAAGCCGTCCACGACGTACCTGTCAAAGGCGCCCGCCGCGATCTGGAACATGTGCATCAAGCGAAGGGCGACCCAGGTCCACAGACGGTCAACGTACCAGAGGTTCTTCAGGAAGACCTGAATACCCCCCAGAAGCGTGCCCGGCCGAAGCACCTGCTTGCGGTAAAACGGCCCAAAGGGCAGAAAAAATAGGCTCGCCAGGCTGATGCCGGCGAGGAACATTGCGATCGAAGCTCCCATCACGAGGTGATGGTTGTGCGGGTCATGGAGGATCTTGTGAAACTCCTCGAGGGCCACTTCGCTCCCCGGCGCAAAGAGCGCGACGGACGACACCCTCTGCGCGAACCACTCGCTGTTGAACTGTGGAAGGCCCATGCCCGGAAGACCAATACCCCCCGCAACGACCGACAGCAGCGCCAACACGCAAAGCGGGAGGGTCATCGTCCAGGGTGACTCCTGCGCGTGGTCGAAGGCGTGCTGATCGCGCGGTTCTCCGTGGAAGACCCCGAAGAAGAGGCGAAACATGTAGAAGGCCGTCATACCCGCGGTCAAGATCCCGAAGATGAACGGCAGAGCCGCGAGTATCTGCGGAAACCTGTGCGAGGCTTCGTTGTGGTGCAGGAAGGCCAGCGCCTGGCCAAGGATCGCCTCCTTGGAATAAAACCCTGACAGGAACGGTAGACCGGCTATGGCAAAGGTGCCAATACCGAATGTGAGCCAGGTAATGGGCAGTTTTTTCCTGAGTCCACCCATGCGTGACATCTCCTGCTCGTGGTGCATGGCGCGAATCACGCTGCCCGAGCCGAGGAACAGGAGCGCCTTGAAAAAGGCGTGCGTGGTGAGGTGGAAAAGGCCCGCGCTCACGCTGCCCACACCGAGGCCGATCATCATGTATCCCAGCTGGGAGACAGTGGAGTAGGCAAGGACCTTCTTGATGTCCGTTTGCGCAAAGGCGATCGTCGCGGCAAAGAAAGCAGTGAAGCCGCCCGTCAAGGCGACCACGAGGAGCACCGGGCTCGAGACGAAATCACCGTCGAAGTAAGGCATCCCGGCCATGAACGGAAACATGCGCCCGACGAGGTAAACACCAGCCGCGACCATGGTCGCGGCGTGGATGAGCGCGCTCACCGGCGTCGGTCCTTCCATGGCGTCCGGAAGCCAGACGTGCAGTGGAAACTGGGCGGACTTGCCAACCGGCCCGAAGAAGAGGCAGATTCCGATCGCAGCCAGGAACCAGGGGCCATAGGCCGTCCATTTCCCATCCCGGACGCTGGCGAAGATCGCATCGAACTCCAGGGAGCCTGCAACGCAGTAAATCGCCAGAATCGCAATGAAAAAGCCCAGGTCTCCAAGCCGAGTCGTCATGAAGGCCTTGATCGCCGCCTGCTGAGCCGACTTCTTCTCGAAGTAGAACCCGATCAGAAAGTAGGAGCAGAGGCCCACCAGCTCCCAAAACATGAAGAGGAATAGCAGATTGCTCGTGATGCAAAGTCCCAGCATCGAAAACGTGAAGAGGCCGAGAAAGGCAAAGAAGCGGTTGTAGCGCTTCTCGCCGTGCATGTAACCCATGGAGAAGAGGTGGACCAGGAAGCTCACGAGGGTCACGACGAAGAGCATGACGATGGTGAGGTTGTCGACCAGGATGCCGAAGTCGAGGTGGAAGCCCACGGCGGGAGCAACCGCGTTGCCGCCGGAGTCAGCGCTGGGCTGTGATGGGTGCCCCACATGCATCCAGCTCCGGCCATCCTCCTGAATCACCTGGCCCCCGGCATCCGTGCGCAAGAGAGGAAACCATCGCTGAGCCTCAACTCCGTGGTGGGTCTCTTTCCCATGCTCGAAGTGTCCGGTCAGGAGCAGGAAGGTCATGTAGCCGGCGATTGCCAGCGAACCACCGATAAACAGGGTCGGGATCCAATCGCCCTGCCGCTTCACCGGCGGGATGCGCTTCCCGAAAAAGATCTGGATCACAAACCCAATCAAGGGCAGGACCAGAATCACAAGCGCCAGCTTGCAGAGAAGTGTTTCCTTGGTGTTCATGGGCGTCTGGGGACGACTAACCTTTGAGAGACTTCGCCTCGTCCACTTCGATCGTGTTGAGGCTGTTAAAAATATTCAAGATGATGGCGAGAGCCAGCGAGGCCTCGGCGGCCGCGATAACGATCAGGAACAACGTCACCATCTGGCCATCGATTCGGTCAGCTGCGACATACTTCCCAAACGCAACAAAATTGAGCCCCGCCGAGTTCAAGATCAGCTCCAGACCCATGAGGAGCACGATCGCATTCCTGCGGATGATGATGACCATGATGCCGATACCAAAGACGAGTGCGCTGACGACCAGGTAGTGGTGGAGCCCGATCGAGCTTTCAAGCACCGTGGCAGCCGCATTCGCTGCCGGAACACCTTCCGCCCCGAGAGTGGAAAGCACTACCTGTAAACCTTGAAACAGACCGGGGGTCATTCCAATCGTCCTTCTGCATTGCTGTCGGACAACTCAGCCTGGCCGTCCGGCGCACCAGGAGCTTGCACCCTGGCAATATAGGTGGCCCCCACCATGGCGGCGAGAAGAAGAATCGAGACCGCCTCGAAGGGCAAAATGTAGGTGCTCAAGAGCTTGATACCGATCACGGGCGTATCCGGCTCCGTCACCGGCACCGGTGGATGAGTTTTCCAGGGATTCTGCAAGGCAATGAAGAGCAGCGCCGCCATGAGGAGCAGCCCGGCAAAGAATCCGGGGACCGCCAGGGCGGGCCCCACCTTCTCGCGCACGGGGATGTCGGAGCGTTGGGTCAACATCACGCCAAAGAGGAAGAGGATCAAGATTCCACCAATGTAGACCATCACCTGCGTGAAGCCGAGGAAGGCAGCGTTTAGCTGAAGGTAGAGCCCGGCGAACCCCGCGAGACTCCCCAGGAGCAGGAACGCCATGCGCACGATGCTCCTGGTAAACAGGATCAAGAATGCAGGCACCACCGCGGTCGTGGCAAAAACCCAGAATATCGAATCGCTGAAGCTCATGAACTATCTCGATTCAAACTGTATCGGGCGGGCAGAAAAGGCCGAAGGTTTACTCGATCTCACCCAAAGCAGCAAGACCTCTCACGCTCACTTGGGCGGCGACGCTGCCCCCTGAGCCGCCTTGGCCAGAGCGGCCTTGGCCTTCTCGTCGGCCTCACGCTGTTTCTTCTCGCTGATGAGGCGCTCGTTTTCTTCTCGGGCCCACAAGACGAACTTCTCGTCCTCCTCGGTGTAGACCTCGTCCGTCAGTAAATTTTTCTCCATCAGGGTTCGGTCCGTCGCGTGGTAGTCAAAGCCCGGGCCAAGGTAGATACACTTGGGCGGACACGGCTCCTCGCAGAGACCGCAAAAGATGCACACGGTGTAGTCCACAGTGAACTTGGAGAGAGTGGCCTTCTGGCCCCGATAGCCGCCCTGAAGCGGGCCATCAGCACCTCGGGTCCCCTCGATATAAATACACTCGACCGGGCAGATCTCGGAGCACTTCCAGCACATGACGCACTTCTCGGTCTCGAGGTAATGGATCCCTCGGTGCCGGGGCGGGATGAAGTCGCGCTCCCTCGGATACTGGACCGTGGCGAGGTTCTTCTTGTGCTGAATAAAGTACCGCATCGTGATGCCCATGCCGATAGCGATCGACTTGGCGACCTTGAAAATATCTGTGAAGTAGTTGCCGGCTGTCATTGGCTGTTGTTGGCTGTTGTTGGAGACCCAGTTAGATAGGGATCCAGTCTGTCAGAACCCGAGTAAGGCCGGAAGACCATAGAGACCGCTGCCCCCACAAGCCAGGTGCCAGAGGGTCGAGCCCACCAGGCAGACCAGCGAGACGGGAAGGAGCACCTTCCAGCACAGGTGCATCATCTGGTCGAGGCGAACGCGGGGCAGCGTCCATCGCACCCAGACCTGAACGAACACCAGGAACACGGCCTTCGAGACGAAGACCGAAGCTTTCAACAGAAAACCCAGGAGGCTCGCGATGGGGGACGAGGTCGGGCTCATGCCGAGGTCGTCGAGGAAGGGAAGGCCCGTCCACCACCCACCAAAGAAGAGGACCACGGCCACCGCAGAGACGAGGTACATCGCCGCGTACTCCGAGAGGAAGAAGAGCCCGAACCGCATGCCCGAGTACTCGGTGTGGAAGCCACAGACCAATTCCGACTCGGCCTCGGGAAGGTCGAAGGGAGCTCGCTTGCACTCGGCAAGGCTCGCGATCAGGTAGACGATGGAGAGCACCGTGAGGAACGGATTCTCGAGAACGTACCAGTGGAAGAACCAGCCCCGCTGAGCGGCCACGATCTCCTGGAGGGACATGCTTCCAGCGGAGACAATCACGGCAACGAAGGCAATCCCGATGGGAATCTCGTAGCTCACCATCTGCGTCGCGGTCCGAATCGTGCCGAAGAGGGACCACTTGTTGTTCGAGGCCCACCCGGCCATGATCACGCCGATTACTTCCACCGAGCCCACCGCGGCCACGAAGAAGAGGCCCAGGTCCAGATCGCTTGCCGTGAGGTTTTGACCAAAGGGCAGCGGGACGAAGCGCATGAGGACACCCGTAAAGACCAGGATCGGGGCCAGGATGAAAAGTGGCCTGTCCGCAAGCCGAGGAATGATATCCTCCTTGGCGGTTAGCTTGATACCGTCGGCAATGCTCTGGAGAAGGCCATGGGGGCCCACCTCCATCGGACCCAGGCGGCACTGAATGTGCGCCGAGACCTTTCGTTCAAGCCAGACCGCAAAGAGCGCGTAGACGTTGATGAAGCCAAAGACGAGCGCGCAGACAAGGAGGAGTGTCACTGCCACGAGAAGCCACTCGGGCACCGTGAAGGGCAGGTAGGGATCGATCACCTGGTTCCAGAGGGCTTCGATCCAGATACCCCCTTGATCGGCATTCGTGCCGCGTTCCCGGGCGAGGGCACGGGCCGCACCGGCGATATCGACCGATTCACCCTGGGCCATGGAAGCCTCGGCGGCAGCCTCCTGGGCGGCAACGGCCAAAGCCGCGTCTCCCGAGGCCGGAGCTGCCGGATCGGCCGTCTGCCCGAGCAGAAGAAAACCTGTCAACAAGACGCCAGCAGCGCTCACCGGTCCACCTCCCCCATGACGATATCGAGGCTGCCAATGATCGCGACCATGTCCGCCACCATGCAGTCCCCCCTGGAAGTCAAGGCGTCGAGCACGCTGATATTGCAGAAGGAAGGGCCCCGAGCCTTGACGCGGTAGGGCTTCGTGGTCCCGTCGGAAACGATATAGAAACCAACCTCGCCCCGCGCCCCTTCAATCTTGTGGTACACCTCGCCCTTCGGTGGCTTGACGCCGCGGAAGGCTTTCTTGTCGCAAAAGTCTCCGGCGGGAATATCGGCAAGAGCCTGACGGATGATCTTGACGCTCTCCGTCATCTCCAGGACTCGAACCATGTACCGATCCCAGCAGTCGCCGAGTGCGCCCATTTCGCCCGTCCCGACGGGAATGTCGAATTCGAAACGGTCGTAGATCGAGTAGGGCTCGTCCTTGCGCAGGTCACGCTTGACTCCAGAGCCACGCAGCGACGGTCCCGTGACCCCATAGCTGAGGGCAAGGTCCGCGGGAAGCACCCCCACCTTGGCCGTGCGGGAGATGAAAATTCCGTTGTAGCTCAGAAGCTCGTTATATTCCTTGATGGTATCTGGCTCGAAGTAGTCGCAGAAACGCTGGATGTCAGCCAGAATTTCCTCCGTGATATCGAACGTGACGCCACCGACACGCACGTAGCTGTAATTGAGCCGCTGGCCGCAAAGCTTCTCGAAGATCTTGAGAATCATTTCGCGATCGCGGAAGGCATAAAGGAAGGGCGTGATCGCGCCAATGTCCATGCCATACGTGCCGAAGGCCAGGAGGTGGCTCGCAATGCGGTTGAGCTCCGTGACGATCACGCGGATATACTGGGCTCGCTCGGGCACCTCGAGCTTCATGAGCTTCTCGACCGTCTGCGCGTAGCCAAGGTTGTTGGCCATTGCGCAGAGGTAGTCCATCCGGTCCGTGTAGGGCACCACCTGAATGTAGGTGTTGTTCTCGGCCACCTTCTCGAAACAGCGGTGGAGGTAGCCAATGTGGGACTCGCTCTCGAGCACCATCTCCCCGTCGGTACGGATCACCACCCGAAACACCCCGTGCGTGCTTGGGTGCTGCGGCCCCATGTTGAGGAGCATTTCTTCTGTCTTGATATCAGGCATGAAGCCGTCCGCCTCTGGATGGATCCAAATTCATTGGCCCTAGTAAATTACGTTCTTGATCCCGCGATAGGTCTCCGGCATGACGTAATCCCGACGCAGCGGGTAGCCGACCCAATCCTCGGCGCAAAGAATGCGCGTCAGGTTGTGGTGGCCCTCGAACGTGACCCCGAGAAGGTCGAACGTCTCGCGCTCGTGCCAGTCCATCGTCTTCCATACACTTTCGACGCTCGCAATGCGTGGATTGTCTCGCGGAAGAGCAGCCTTCACGACAAGCCAGTGCCGGTTCGGCGTGGAGTCGAGACAGTAAATCAGCTCGATGACCTTGCGGTCGGGATAGTCCACCCCTGTCAAGCAACTCAGAAGGTCGAAACGGAGGCGCTGGTCGTCGCGACAAAAGAACGCGATCTCTTCCCACGCGTCCGGGCGAATCACAACGAAGGGCTCCGCGGCTTCGACGTGGTCCTCAAGAACCGCATCGCCAAATTTTTCTTTCAAGATTCCGTGGATCTCGGATCGTTCAAGTCCCATTGTGTCGGTTCCTCGGTCCCGCGATCATCCGTGCTGCGCTCCCGCGGAGCTGGCTTCCCGCCTTGAAAGCCTCCGCGGCACGTTCTGGTTCACTAAACCGCCTGCGGCACGTAGACCTCAGGCTTGGTGGTACGACGGGTCCGATCGAGAATCTTCTCTCGCTTCATCAGCTTCTGGACCTTGAAGAGCGCCTCAAGAAGTGCCTCGGGCCGTGGCGGGCAACCGGGCACGTAGACGTCCACGGGCAGGATCAGATCAACGCCCTTGACCACATGATAGCCGTACTTCACGTACGGCCCACCCCGGATCACGCAGCCCCCCATGGCAATGACGTACTTGGGCTCGGGCATCTGGTCGTAGAGTCTCTTGACCCTCGGAGCCATCTTGTGCGTCACCGTGCCAGCCACGATCATGAGATCAGCCTGGCGGGGTGTGGCTCGAAAGGCCTCCGAACCAAAGCGGGCGATATCGTATTTCGAGGCGCCAACCGCCATCATCTCGATCGCACAGCAAGCCAGACCAAACGTGAGCGGCCAAACGGAGTTGGCTCGTGTCAAGTTCACCAAGTCGTCGACCGTCTGGAGGAATACGACGTCCTTGATCAGCGGATCGGGGTTCAGGTTTTCGAGGGTCATTCTGATATTTCAGTCAGGTTGATTCGTCACGGCTCGCGCGCCCCGCCCTACTGCTAGCGGGGAAGGAGGGCCTCTCGATGGGTATAATTGGATGCGCCCGAGCCGACTGGCGCTTGGGCCCCGTGCGACAAGGCAACTGGCAACGCCGTGGAAGCGCGCCGCTCCACTCGCGCGACGCGGTGAGCAGGGAATTTCTTCGTCGGCGTGAGCTTCACCCAGTCGAGGTCGCCCTTGAGCCAGCAGTAGATAAAGCCAGCACCCAGGATCACGAGGAAGATCGCAACCTCGGCAAAGACGAACATGCCCAGCTTTGCCTTGACGAGCGAGTTAAAAACCAGCGCCCAGGGATAGAGAAAGGCCACTTCAACGTCGAAGATGAGAAAAATCAGAGCGACTGTATAGAAGCGGATATCAAACCGCACCCACGAGGAGCCGACCGCGGGCTCGCCGCATTCATAGGTCTCCTCCTTCGCGGGCTCCTCCGGGGTCGAGAGCCTGGGGCGTAGAATCCGCCCAACCACGCCAACCACGCTGACCACGAAGACAACTCCTACGAGCGTGAAGACAAGTACATTGAGAAGTTGATAGCCCATGGCGTTTTCACAAGAGCTTGCAGAAAATAAACTTCGGCAAGCCTACCAGCTTTTCTGGCCGGAGGATCCGCCTACCAAAGCACAGGCGACGATAGCCAGAACCAGAGTCCGTGCTTTTTTTCACGAACTTCGGAGATCGTATAGAATTCCTCGGGCATTGCAATGGTTTTTCATGAAACCACCTGATTTTTGGGAGGGCAATCCGTGGCGGTAGAACCCCGGGACTCCAACTCGCGGTTGAGCTCCTCGATGCCGCGCCGGTTCTCCTTCAGCGTGGTGACTTCAGCCCAGAAGGCCCAGCCGCTCGCGGCAACGGCAAGAATTACCAGCATGAGATGAATCCACCAGGCGGTCACGCCGCGCAAGGGCAAGGTCTGGCCGCCGTCCACGGCCAGAATCCGACTGTGGACCTCTCCTCCCATGAGCGTGGCGACAATGATGAGCGCGATCGCGAAGCATGCCGGAGGGAAGACGCGGCGCTTTTGCACCCGAGTCCAGGGGAGAAACCTGGCCCTGAGGTCCTCGTGGTCCTCGATGGCATCGCGCACGTCCTTGCCGGTGCCGATCAGGTAGAAGAGGCAAAGCACGTGGATGAAGCAGGTGAAGCTCGACGAAAGGAGACCCATGGAGAAGTGGCGCATCAGGGCCTCGCGGCCGTCGAGCGTGATTCCGAGGGTGGCTGTGAACCCCAGGAGGAGCAGGTCGAGAATGATCAGGACAAGGAGAACGCGATAAAGTGGCATGGGGAAATCCTTGTGCGCGAAAAAATATACTCCTCGCGGGGGAGGAAGACCTCCTCCGCACCGGCCGCCTTGGCGGCATCCTCCCCCTCCTCGGCGCTCGATAAGCCCCGGCGCCTCCGGCGCAGCAGACCCACTGGGGCCTCACAGGGCAGGCTTCGAGATGTCTCATTCGTGGCCGCCTGACCTATATACTTTCGCGCAAGGATTCGCAAGAGCTGCCGCGCGAACTTGTTGGTGGGGAGGCTAACGGTCCCGGGGCACCGCCAGCATCCGCTCAAGCGCCCGTCGAGCTCCGTCGGCGACGTCCCTCGACACGTGAATCTCGAAGAGATCCTCCTCGAGTGACCGCTTCACCTGCGGAAGGTCTATCATCTTCATGTAGGGGCAGTGGAGGCGGCAGCCGATGCAACCGTCCGCCATGATGAACTCCTTGTCGGGATAGGCCTGCTGGAGCCGGTAGACCAACGCCCACTCGGTCGCGACGATGAACGTCTTGACATTCGGATGACGCTTCACTGCATCGAACATGCCCGCTGTCGAGCAGATTTCGTCGGCGATTTCGAGGACGTCCTCCCGACACTCCGGGTGTGCAATGATGACCGCTTCCGGGTGGCTTCCCTTCACCTTGTCGACGGAGGCGCTCCGGAGCACATCGTGCGTGGGGCACACTCCGTCATAGACGACCACGTCCTTCTCGGGAACCTGCTTCCTCACCCAGTTTCCCAGGTTCCTGTCGGGCGTGAAGAGGACCTTCTTCTCCTTCAAGCTTCGCACCACGCTCACTGCGTTCCCGGACGTGCAGCAGATGTCGGAGAGCGCCTTCACCTCGGCCGAGCTATTGATGTAGGTCACCACGACCCGGTCGGGGTAACGGCGCTTCCATTCCTCCAGGGACTCGGGGCTGATCGAGTCGGCCAGCGCGCAGCCGGCGGCGAGGCTCGGGAGCAGCACCTTCTTCGACGGATTCAAGACCTTGGCCGACTCGGCCATGAAATGCACGCCGCAAAAGACGATGCGGTCCGCCTTCGTCTCCCGCGCCTTCATGGACAGGTAGAGAGAGTCGCCGAGAAGGTCCGCGACCTCCTGAACACGGGGAAGCTGGTAGTTGTGCGCCAGAATGACGGCGCGCCGGGTCCTGGCGAGAGAACGGATCTCCGCGATCAGCTGACGGGTAGACTCGGAATCATCCGCCTCACAGGTCCAGGCTGGCGGGGTTGCGAAAGCAACGTGCGCTGCGCTCGAGGGCGTCCCTGTTGTGGTGTCCGTGCTCATGCTCGTGAGGCTCCTCTCCTGTGTCTCATGCGAAGGACTGCTCGCTGACCCGGGCGCCTGGCTCCGGGCGCACCTCGTCAGTCCCGCCCGGAAAAACCCGCCAGAACTCCTTCTTCAAGAGGTTCATGAGGGTGGCGCTCTTCGAGAAGCCGTGGTACCGGGCAAGAACCTCGAGCATGCTCAGCTCCGCCGAGCTCGCCGTGAAAGTGCGGATCAGCTTTCGTGGGCTCTTCGGGCCTCCTCGAGGCTTCGTCCTTGCCTTCGTGCTCATGGATGGTCCTTCAAATTGGTCAGGTGGAGCGAGGGCCGTGTTGGGATTGGCTATATATTTCTTATCGAATACTTGTATAGCGCGAAGCATAGGTCGGGATGTGGCGGCTGTCAACAGTCCCCCAGTGCTCATTTTCGTCCAGAGCCACCAGGCGTGTCACGACGGGGTGACACGGGGCGTCGCAGCCCGGAGGCAGACAAAACGCAAGAGACTTCCCGTAATGCGGTTGCAGTTCCGGCGCCCGGGGCACGGTAGTTGATCGGTATCCAGTGCGGGGCCGGTTCGGACCCCTGGCAGGGGAGCTCCGGTTCGACAGCCGACACCTTCAATGGAATCCTTTAACGAGGCCGATAGTTTCAAGGTGCGGCCCGAGGGAACCCTACACACCGCCGAGGCATCCCATGAAAGCTCAAAGACGTATCCTCTCCAGAGAGACTCTTGATCCCTCTTCCCGGGACGCCGGCTCAAGCTTGATCGAGGTTGCGATCTCGCTCGCGCTGATTCTCGCGATCTTGCTCGGCGTGATGGCAGCCCTCTCGACGGGCTCCCTCGCCCAGCTGAATGCCACGGAGGCCACAACGAGCCAGCTCCTCCTCAGCCAGGCGATCGAGGAGGTCAAGAACAATGACTACGACTCCCTTCTGTCCTTCAACGGGCAGACCGTCGTGAGCGGCACCAACACGGCGACGATCCTCGCCGACCTGGTATCGACCGATCTCACGAGAATTCAGGTCACCGTGACCTCCACGGCGTTTCCCGACGTGACATCGCGGGCGGTGATTCTCCTGGCGAATACAAACTGAAAAGAATTGCGTCGGTTTCCCACAGAGAGGTGGAAGCATGAACAATGAATCGCATTCGAGACGTCAGACCCCGAGGTCTTCGCGTCCAACCGAGAGCGGGTTCACGCTGCTGGAGGTGGCCATCGTCGTGGGTTTGACGAGCGTGGTGGCCCTGACCCTCGGCAACGTGATCCTGGGGACGACGAGCTCCGTGGACTACTTGATGCGCGACACGCGCTCCGTCGAGGAGATGCAGCACATGGTCAGCGCCATCAAGGACGAGATCCGCGACACGGGCACAGCGAACATCACGATCCAAACCGGAACTTACTACGACACGGTCTACCTCCAGCAGGCCCGATGGAACGATGTCACGAGCACCATGGAGCATGGCGCGGAGGACATCAACGGGTACTGGAGGTCGGGTTGGCAGGTTCGATACCGGGTGAACGTCACCGACCTCAAGCGTGAGCTCATGCCAAGCTCGAGCGTGGTAGATTCCTCATCGACGGTCGCCACGGACCTGGATGTCAACACGACAGGCGTGAAGGGGTTCACCGTGATCAGGAACGGAGATCTCTACACGGTTCGAATCTCCATGAAAAAGACTTTTGACGACGGAAAGACTTGCCAGAAAAGTATGCAGAGCACGGTCCGTCTGCAGAATTAGGGTTCAGAAATAGAGGCTAATGGACGCCGGAAAGGAAGGTCAACATGAAGCTTCGCACACGCAACAAGAACAAGGATCCCTCCCGGAGGACGCGGGCAGGCTGTAGCCCCCGGGGAGCTCGAGGTGGACGCGATCAGGGCAGTTTCCTGATCATGACGGTTCTATTCCTCACGTTTGTCCTGACGCTGGTGCTCTCGACGATGGGGGTCGTTAACTCGCGAGTGACCGATGTTCGGGTCGAGAGGAACAAGCTCGTCGCCATCAATGCCGCGGAATCGGGGATTCAGCGCCAGATTGCCGACATCCGCATGGTGAGAGACCTGGCCTCGCTTCAACTCCCCTACGGGGGCATTGACAGCATGGACCCGAACAGCGTGTCGGGAGCCGGCGGCTATACCCAGACTTATGGCGCGCAGACGCTCACGGACAGGTATGGCAACTCGATCGCCGAATACGACGTGCTGGTGGACCAAGGCGACACAACCAACCCAATGTCGCGCACACTCTCGCTCACTTGCATAGCCTACGTGCCCTCGAAGGCCGCCTTCATGAGCGGCCTGACGGATGCGGTCCGCTCGGACGCGCACGTCATGCTCACGGTGCCCCAGGGCCCCGCGAACGTTTTTGACTATGCCTACTTCATCAACCACTGGGGCTGGTTCTACGGTAACAACATCCACTCCAATGGCAGCGTGCGATCGAACGGCCAGTTCGACTTTGGCGGGTATCAGTCGCAAATCAATGGGAGCCCGCGCTACGAATCATCGAACGGCACACAACTCATTGGCTACCAGGATGACAACCAGGACGGCCTCCTTGACGGTACCGATGGCGGCGTCTACGCCGGCATGGCCATCGTCGGCGAGCAGAACGTCAAGGGCATGGGCGCCCTGGCAAAGAATCAGCACGAGTACGAGGAGAAGCTCGAGATGCCAAACCTCTCCGACCTCTCCTATTACGAGAGCAAGGCGACCGCGAAGAGCTCGTCCATCTCGATCGGTGGCACGCCGGTCGTCTCTTCGGTGCTGGGCGATGGCGTCGGCGAGCAGAAAAACCTCTACCTTGTTGGCACCGCCGCGAACCCCATCGTCCTTAACGGCCCCGTCGTGGTCCGCGGAAGCGTGATCATCTCTGGCTACGTGACAGGCCAGGGTTCGATCTTCGCCAAGGGGAACATCTACATCCCCAAGGACCTCAAGTACCTCAACCCGCCAACGACCTGGCGTCCGGCGTCCAACGACCAGGCCACCACCGAAGCCTGGAGGGCCGCGAACCAGACCAAGGACGCTCTCGGCCTCTACTCGGCCGAGCACATGGTGATTGGAAACTACGAGAATTCCACCTGGCGATCCAACGTGAATAGCTGGATCACCCACCCACTCAACAAGTCCGTCGAGGACGCTGGCGCCGATGGCATCCACAACACCCGGAACGGACTGGACGGCGTTTATGGCACGGCAGATGATGACGTAATAGAGGGAGACGGCGTCTGGACAGTATCCAGGTTCACTTCCGCCGACCAAGCCGCAGGCCGAATTCCTGCGGGAAAGAGCGTCGGCGACGTGATCCCCGGAACCGGCGAGGATATCGACGGTGATGGCGCCTACGACCCCGCAACGACGCTCAGCAACTTCACCATCCCGGATTCGCTCACCTCGTCCAAGTGGGCCGGCAATGTGCCGGCGGGAACTCCCAGCTTCTCGTCGATCTCGGGAACCACGTTCACCCGGATCGATGGCGTTCTCTACACCAATCACACCCTCCCGGCGCTCATGATCGCGCCGGCAGGGCAGGATATTACTTTCAACGGCTCGATTGTCTCGAGAAACGAATCCATCATTTACAGCGCTCGGTACCTCGTCATGAATCACGACGAGCGCCTGAGCGGCTCGGGTGGAGAGGTCTTTGGAATGCAACCGCCCAATGTCTGGAAGCCGATGACGCTATCCAACTGGGAATATGACCGGAAGCTTCCGACCGGAACCTCTGGCGATCCAGCCGCGCTGCTCACTTACTTCACGGGAATTCCATAGGCACATCCGTCCAAGACCGAGAGAGGTCAGGGAGCCCGGCAGCCGCCGGGAGTATCCAATGCATACAAACACTTTCGTTGCGACTACCGGGCTCCTCCTCATGACCGCTCTGGCTCCAGCCCAGACAAGCACCTCGGAAGACTCCAGCGGAGCTCTGCGGAAACTCCAGGCAGCACAGGAAGCCGAGGACTCGATCCCCCCGGAGCTGCGGGCCTTGATCATCAACAAGCCCAAGATCGCCGAGGACACACTCCAGCGTGTAGTGGGACTCCGGGAGGCTGGGAATCCACATATCCAAACGGGCGAGGGGCTCTTGCTCCCGGGCATGATGGACGTTCCGGAGCTCTCCCGCGTGGATGTCGAAAAGCTCCGCGAGGAGCGGATCGCCATCTACGAGCGGAAACTCGAGAAGCTCTCCACGCCCCGGGAGGCGAGGGACAAGCCCGCTCAAGGGCCGTCCACGGAAAGCCTCACCTCCGCGCCGGAGTCCCTCAAGCCAACGAAGGGCTATGGAGGCCTCCTTCTCGCACTATCGCTCCTCCTCGCCGGGGCAGCCGCGGGGCTCTTCCTCTTCCAGAAAAACCAGAACGCTTAGCGCCACAGGCTCGAGCGAAGCTCTGAGGAATTCACAGAACCGCCGCACGCCCCAACAGCGTGCGGCGGTCTTATACCTCGCGCGCCCACACGTGAGACATTCCGAATGGGCAGAGGAGGACCATCTCAAGTCTGCTGCTCGTTTCTGCTGGTGGGGGAGGAAAGACTTCCCCCACGACGGCTCGCCTCCGAGCGGAGCGAGGGTGGCGGC
>SXIK01000139.1 GCA_005772855.1 Planctomycetia bacterium
CTCCTGTCGATGGCGACGTCACTTCCGCTCGAGCTGATCGATCCACCCTGGCAGGACGAAGTCTGAGGAGCGCGAAGAGCTCCCAGGGAGCAGGGGCCTTGGAGCCCGTCAGGACGTCAAGCCGAAGCGCAGAAACGCTCGGCGTGGGGAGCTCGTTGGCACGGGGACGGCAAAAGCTGTTGAGCTCATGGCACCCTACCCGGCGCGAGCTCTTTGTGGAGGCCCTCGAGGGCCTCCACAAAGAGCGACGGCCAGATCCAGCCTTGAAAGCCCCAAAAACCAGGATTCGATCGCTGTCCTAAACCATGCAATGGGTTAGAAGTGCATCGAGAGTGCCTATCAATCATCGATTTCTCGAGCGGTGAAGTGGGAGCTCGCCTCCCCAGCGGATTGCTGGCAGGAAGAGCAGATTGAGCGCCTTGGCCTCGCCCTTGCGTTCATAGCGGATGAGCTTGTAGAGCCAGGACCAGGTGAGAGAGTCAGCGCCGCTCTGATCGAAGGTGATGAAGGGGAAGACATCGAGGGAGCGGTTCTCGCCGACTTCCTCGTCGTGCCACAGCCGCCAAAGGACGCGTGTCTTACGGTAGCGCGCCCCGTCCTCCGTGGGCCGCTCGACACTGTCGAAGAGGAGAAAAAGGATGCTGAAGCTCCGTTCGTCCGTGGGAACGAGGCTCGACCTGCCATGGCTCTGGCCGTCTTCGGCAGGCTCCCAGCGATGCGCGAGCTTGCGGTGCTGGCGCGAGAACAGCGGAAAGAACGACTCCGAGTCCACCTCCGCCGTACGCTGCACCTCGCCCAAGGGAAAGAGAAAACTGAACGTCAGGTCCGAGCCGCGCCTGGTATAGCCCGCGAGGGGGAAGAAAACCTGGGAATGGCTCGCATCCGAGCAGTGGGAGAAATACAGGAGGGCGGGAAGGCCGAAGGAGCGGTTGTCATCGTCCCGGTGGTGATAATAAAACGGCAGTACACGCGAGAAGAGGCGGTTCTGCGTGCCGCCCCAGGCCACGAGCGAAAGGAGAAGGTGCCAGTCCTGTGAACCATCTTGGCGCCGGTGCCAGGCCGATAGGAGCGGCGGCACGACGCGGGTCGCTTCGTGAGCCTCGCTGTCATCCGTACCGCGGATTTCATGGCTGGCATAGAAGAGCGGAAAGATCGTCCTACGCTCGGTCCGCTCTCCCGTTCGCGCCTCGCCCCAACCGCCGAGAAACAGCGGCAGGAGGCGGAGGCTGTGGTCTGCCTCTTCCGCCTGGCGCCAGTCGAAACCCAAGTAGAAAGGGAAGAGCACCAGGTGGCGGCGCGGGCTATCCCGCTCGCATTCGTCCACACCTCGCCAGTAGAACGGGAAGAGATGTTCGGCGGAGTAGTTAGAGCTTCGCGACTGACCGTAGAGACTCAAGGCAACGTGAGTTTCGGCCCCTGCCGCGTCGGATCGCCACCAGCTCAGGAGCGGCGGGGCCACCGCCATGCTGCCCTTCGGGGTGGAGCGGCGAAGGTAAAGCGGCGTGAACACCCAGCTCTCGCCGGTCTTCTCTCGCCGGCTGTGGCCATAGAAAGGAAAGAGGACAAAATAATCGCGCGCCCCGCCGTCTGCGCTCACGCTGGTGCCGCGCCAGTAGAACGGGAAAAGGTGCTCGGAGGCGAGCTCGGGCCGGCGCGATCTCCCGTAGAGGCTCAGCGCGATGTTAACCTCGCTCGATTCCCCTTCCGCGCTCCACCAGGTGAGGAGGGGGGGAAGAATCGAGAGGTGCTCGGACTCTGCGAAGCGATGGAAGTAAAACGGCGTATACAGCCAGCCGGCGTCGCCGCTGGGGCTGACGCTCCGCCCGTAAAACAGGAAGAGGACGCTATCATCCTTCCAGCCGCCGAGGAGCGGAGGCACGATGCTCAGCTTTCGTTCGACGCCGTCCACCTGGCGCTGGAAGCCGAGATAGAACGGCAAGAGGACGAGGTGGCTGCGAGCTCCACCCTCCAGGCGAGAATCCCGGCTGCGCCAGTAGAGCGGGAAGAAGTGCTCCGCGAAATGGTTGGTGCGGCGCACGTGCCCGTAGAGGTTCCAGGCGACGTGAGCTTCGTGGCCGTCAGCGTCGTCACGCCACCAGGTCAAAAGCGGCGGCAGCAACGTGTGTCGCTCGCTGGGCGAGTAGCGGTGGAAGTAAAGCGGCGAGTAGGTCCAGCCCGAGTTGCCGCCCTCTCCCCGCCACTGGCCATAGAGGGGACAAAACGCCCAGTCGTCTCCCCAGCCGGTCAAAAGCGGCGGCAGAATGCGCAGGGTGCGCGTGACGCCGTCCTCCTGGCGCTGAACGCCGATGTAGAGGGGACAAAACGCCCAGTCGTCTCCCCAACCAGTCAAAAGCGGCGGCAGAACGTGCAGTTTGCGTGTGACACCGTTCTCCTGGCGCTGGACGCCGAAGTAGAGCGGAAAAAGGACCAGGTGGCGGCGCGGCCCGTCGGGGGAGTTTTCATCGCTCTGGCGCCAGTAGAGCGGAAAGAGGTGCTCCGAGCTGTGACCCGGGCTGCGCCTTTGACCGTAGAGGCTCAGCAAGATATGAAGGCTTGAGTGGCCAGGGCTGGCACGCCACCAGGAAAGGAGCGGCGGGGCGATGCCGATCCAATCCTCCCCAGCAAAGCCGTGGACGTAGAGCGGCGTGTAGACCCAACCCTTGTCGCCCGTGTCGGGCAAGCGATGCCCATACAACGGGAAAAGGAAGAACCAATCCTCGCCCCAATAAAAGGACGGGAGCATGTAGCCCGTCCCGCGTTCCAAGTTGAAGTGCGACAGCGGCCACAGGACGTCGAGCTGACCACCGTAGCTGGCCACCAGCGGCCGCACCGCCCACGTGGTGTCGGTCACCTCGCCCAGGGGCCAGAGGAACGAGGTCGCCGGCTTGCGATGGTAAAGGAGCGGCCAGAGGTTGACGCGGCCTTCGGGGGAGCCGATCGTCTCGGGGTGCTCGCCCCCCGCGAAGGGCGTTGCCTTGAACATGTCCTGGTGGCAGGCGCAGGGAAGGACCCCGAGCGTGCACAGAATCGCCAAGCGAACAAACCGCTGAGCCCGACGTGGCATGCGAATTAGTGTACTCGAGCCGGCAATCATGGCGGCGTCAGCAGCCCAAAATCTCCTGCCGAAGCTCTTCCCAACGCTCCTGGGCGGCAGAGCCGTGCTTGGCTATGGCCTTGGAGATGTTCTCCAGACGCTTCTCCTTCCATAGTTTCTCCGGCGTCTTGGAGTAGAACTTGTCCGCCACGCAAAGGATCTTCTCCTCGAGGCTTTCAGGCAGGAAATCCTCCCTTGGCAGCGGCAATTCCTGCTCGATCACGTCCTGACGGGTGAGGCCGGAACCGGTATGGCGGGAGCAAAACAGGGCATGACGGGGTAGACCTTCGGCCTCGAGCAGGGCCTGCCCCAAAATTCCATGGCGGATATAGGGCTCGGGGCCGACGCAGAAAATCTCCGGCGCGTGGCAGAGCTTGATGCCGATGTCGTGCAGCATGCCTGCTTCATGGAGGAGATCGAGGTCGATGACTGCATCCGGGTGCCGCTCCTGGTAGCCGAGGGCAAGGACAATAGCCTTCTGGGTCACCAGGACCGAGTGCACTGCCAGCAGGCGATAGAGCTCCGAGCTGGGATCGTAGTGGCGGTGGAGGATTGGGAAGGGGTTCATCGGGCGCCACTTCAAGGGAATCCCAGGCCAATTGACAACGGGAACAAAGGATTGGGACCAGGCCGCGCCTCTGCTAGCATTGCCAGATAGGCACTCTCGCCCAGGCTCCCACGAAGTCCAGAGGGTTTTTGGGGGCTGGGGCGGGCGTGGAAGGGAGTTTTATCTTCGCGGGGAGTGAGTTTCGAGAGTGCGGTAGGCCCTCGAGGGCCTACCGCACTGCTGAGGCGCCAAGTGACAAGTGGATTCGTCACGCTTCGGGCGTGGAGGGGGCTTGGGGGCCATCACACTTGGCAACGTCAGTTGGCATCGTGAGGCGGCTGGGCGATCAGTCCTCCCCGCTCAAATCCTCCCCGTAGCCATCATCCGTTGGCGGAGGGTCGATCCAGGCGGCCTCGGTGCTGGGATAGTGTCCTTCGCTTGTTGGCGGGCCGCGCGCCTGACGTGGCGCGAGCGAAGGGGGAGCCCATTCTCCCCGCGCCCGCAAGATTTTCTCGATCACGTCGTGCCTTGAGCCGGCGACGTGATCGCGGCGAGGATCTTCATCTCCTTGCCACAGCTTGGGCTGAGGCAAGGATTTTCGCACCACACCCGGGCGATGAGCTGTTCATACTACACTCCTTGAGATTCATCCCAAGTTCATGGGATCCTGCCTGGATTGGAGACTACTTGTTTTTCCTGGAGACGATCTTGCGTAGATTTGCAAGCTTGTCGGGAGCCAATTTGATCCAGTAGGTGCAGTGCTTTCCCTGTCGTTGCGCTTCGAGCTTCCCCCGCTCGCACCACTGGATCACCGTCGTGTCGCTAACGCCCAGGAGCGCTGCGAACTGCGGCGGGCTGAAGTACTCAGGCTCCCCGGCATGGCTCTTCTTGATGTCGTTTCGTCCGCGCAGGTTCCTGACAATTCCGCCGTTGAATTGGCGGTTCCTTGCGGTTCGGTACCCCTGAGTGTTGAGTTCAAGGGCAATCTCCGAGTCAAGCTTGTCAGCGCTGAGAGAACGGATCTTCTCAAGCACAGCGGGCACCATCATCGCATTGGGCGCATTGTCGTTGTGCACTCGGAGGAGCTCAGTCATTCCCGATGACCACTGGATCCCAACGATGATCTCCCTCCCGTCGCGCTTCAAGGTCACGTCCTTGACGAATAGGCGCACGAGGGTCTTCCGCTCCTCTTGCGTCGTCGTGGGTGAGTCCCAAACTTGCTGAAAATCGTTCAAGAGCTCAAGGAGCTTGCGGTGCTCCGAATCTCGGCTGGGCCGTGGCGGAAACGCTGGCTGTCGATGACGCAGTCAACCCACCACGGAAATAGCCAGAGTTGCAGGATCGAGAACGGGAACCACGCCGTCCAGAAACCGGCTCGCGTAGGAACAAGGGTCAAGTCTACCTGCCAAGTGTCGCTTGGCTTCTCGGCCTGGATTGGCTTCGCCTTTGGATTCGCCCTGGGCGGGCACTTGCCCGAAGAGGAGAAGGAATGGATTCGCGGGGTGATCGAGCAAGTACTGAGCTCGTGACTCGGCCGCGCCTCGGCGTCTTTGGTGCAGCCCCCGGCCTCCGGTGGAGGACTGACGGTGGGCCCACGAACGATCAAACTTGGGGCTCTCAGGGGCCTCGCTCGCCCATTTCCCGCAGTGCGTCGCGGGCGAAGAGGCCCACGCGCAGCCTGCGGTAGGCCGGCTGCATCGCCCAGGTTGTGTTCATTGGGTTCGAGAGACGCCTTGCAAGGTGGGCCACACGCTCGATGGCGTCCTCGTCGTTGGCCCGCAGGCCCTCCAGGATCTCCGTGGCGCCCTCGACGAGGAAGGGTCGCGGTCCCACGGCCGTCAGCGCGAGCGCAGCCTCGTGGAAAGTCCCGCCCCCTGCGATGCGGGCCGCCGCTGCCACGCCCGCAAGCGGGTAGTCGAGCGCCCCACGGATGCGCAGCTTGCTGTAGACCCCGCGCAAATGGGCTCGAGTCGCGCTCACGCACACCTGCGTGAGGAGCTCGTCGGAAGCCATGTCGAATTTCCTCAGCCCATCGTCGAGAAAGAAACGGTCCAGAGGCACACGCCGCTCCCCTCGCACGCTGAGGAGCTTGATTTCCGCACCGAGGACAAGAAACGCGGGCGCCAAGTCGCCCGAGTAGGCCGCCCAGCAGAGGCTGCTGCCTGGCGCCACGTGGCATGCAGTTCCGTCCTTCTTCAAGCAGAACCCGCAAGCCTGACGCCAGAAGAAGCTCTGGTTATACCAGTGGCAGCGAGTGTCGAGGCACAGGTTGCCTCCGACTGTGCCCATGGCCCGCAGCGTGGGACCGGAGATTGTCCGCGCTGCCCTGACAACGACGGGAAAGCTCTCTTCCACGCCCGGGTGTGTGGCGAGGCTCTCCAGCGTGCTCAGCGCACCAATGGTGAGACCGTGCTCGGGGGAGCAGTCGATTCGATCCAGCCCCGGGACCTCGGCGAGCGAGACGATGTGGCTCGGGGTCGCGAGGCCGTGCCGCAAATTCACAAGAAGGTCGGTGCCGCCCGCGAGCAGCTTCGCATCGTCACGGTGCTCGGCGAGGAGCCCCACAGCCTCCTCGATGGACGTTGGACGATGAAGTCTGAACGAGGGCAGGCCGATCATGGCCTTGCACTCGCGTTTTCCCTCCTGCGTGGCCGGGGGAGGGCGGGCTTCGCGCCACTTCCGTGGCCCTGTCTCTGGATCGCGGCGAGAACCCGCTCTGGCGTGATGGGTAACTCCGTGATCCAGACGCCGATCGCATCATGAATCGCGTTCGTGAGCGCCGGAATCACCGCCGCAACGGAGCCCTCCCCGGCCTCCTTCGCGCCAAACGGGCCCTCCGGATCATGGCTCTCGACGATGAAGACCTCCACCGGAGGCGACTCCACAGCTCCGGGGATCCTGTACTCGAGGAGTCCGCCGTTGAGAAGCAATCCCTGGGGCGAGTAGTGAAGCTCCTCGCTGAGGGCCTGGCCGAGGCCCATCCAGACCGAGCCCTCCACCTGTCCCATCACCGCTTGAGGGTTCAGGGCCTTGCCGCAATCGTGCGCGGCCCACACGCGCTCGACTCGCACCTCACCCGTCTCCTCGTTGACCTGGACCTCCACAACCTGGGCCGAGTAGCTGTAGGCGACGCCGGGACCGACGCCCGAGCCGGGGAACCTGCCGCCCTGCGCCTCACCGGGCGGCAAGTAGGAGCCTTTCTCGATGAGTTGGCCCTCACCTCCAGCGGCCATTCGGACGGCATCCTGAAAGGCGAGAAGCATGGGGCCTCCCGGGGCGCTCCGAACCGCGCCGCCCGCGAGCACCAGTGCATCCGGAGGAAGCCCGAGGCGCTTCCCGGCGGCTTGCTTGAGCCGCGCTGCAAGCCTTGTCGCAGCCTCGAGCGCCGCGTTCCCCGTCATGAAGGTCACCCGGGAGGAGTAGCTGCCAAGGTCGGGAGGTGTGAGGGCCGTGTCTCCAGAGATAACGCGGATGGCGCTGGCCTCGAGCCCCAGCCTCCGGGCCGCCACCAGTGCGAGCACGGTGTCCGACCCTTGACCAATTTCGGCGGCGCCCGTCAGGAGTGTAACTCTGCCCGACGGATCGATCTCGATCACCACGGTCGAGTGGGGAGACGATCCTCGCACGATGGAGTTTGCCGCGCCGCTGACGTAGTGGCTTCCAGCCATGCCGAGACCGCGACCTCGAGGCATTCTTCCTCGCCTTGCCTTCCAGCTGGAAGCCTCTGCAACTCGCTCGAGGCACTCGGGATAGCCGTAGCTCGTCACGCGAAGGTCATTCACCGTGCGGCTGTTGGGTTTGAGAAGATTGGCGCGGCGCACGTCGAGCGGGTCGAGATCGAGCGCAACAGCCGCCTGGTCAAGGAGCGCCTCGAAGGCGTGTCGTGTCGCGATCGTTCCGTGCCCTCGCATCGGGCCGCATGCCGGCTTGTTGGTGAGAACTCGGTAACCGTCGTAGCGAATGTTGTCGATGTCGTAAATCGCGCCAAGGAGAGCGCCCGAGTAGAGAATCGTGGCGACTCCGTAGCCGCAAAACGCGCCTCCGTCCTGGATCACCTCGCACTCCACAGCGGTTACCTTCCCGTCGCGTCGGAGTCCCAGCCGCATACGCACGTAGTTTTCGGGACGGCCGCGATGCAGCGTGAATACTTCCTCGCGAGAGAGCCGGATCCGTACCGGCGCCCCCGTGATTCTTGACAGCAGCGCAGCGGAGACGTCCTGCGGAAAGGTCTCCGACTTTCCCCCGAAGCCTCCGCCGACCGCGCAGGGGATCACCCGGATGCTCTCCGCGGGCACATCGAGCGCAAGGGCGACCCCTCGCTGCACATGCCGGGGTGTTTGCGTCGAGGTCCAGATCGTCCAGTGATCGGCACCGTCAAACCGGGCGAGCGTGCCATGTGGCTCGGTCGCCGCCTGCGACACCCGTGGATGGTAGAAGGTGTCGGCAACGACAACATCGGCCTCGGCCAAACCCCTGACCGAGTCGCCAAAAGAGTGGTGATACTCCTTTTCGATGTTCCCGGGCTTGTCGTCGTGCACCAGGTGGTGGGTGGCAGCCATGGCGGAATGAGCCGAGAGGTGGGCGGTGAGAAGCTCGTACTGAATGACGATCTTTCGCAACGCGTCCTCCGCGATCTCCTCCGTCTCGGCTGCAACGCAGGCCACCTCTTGCCCCGCGTAGCGGACCTTGTCGACCGCGAGCGCGGTCTCGTCATGACCGACCGGAAGCACGCCGTACCTGCGAGGGGCATCGAGGCCGGTAATCACACTCTTGACGCCAGGGGTGGCGAGCGCCCTGGACACGTCGATGGACACGATCCGGGCGTGCGCGTTGGGGCTCCTCAGAAAGCGAGCAACAAGCGTATCGGGAAGGCGAAGGTCGTCGACGTAGAGCTTGCGTCCACTGACGCGCTCCTCGGCGTCGAGAAGGGGCTCGCTTCGAGCCGTCCAGTGATCCGTCACGGCGTTTCCTCCGGGGCTCCCGCCGCGCGGCGCACGGCCTGGACAATGCGGCCGTAACCAGTACAACGGCAGGAGTTGTTGGAGAGGCCTTCCCGAACCTGCTCCTCGCTCGGATGCGGTATTCGCTGAAGCAGCGCCCCGGCGGCCAGGACCATGCCGGGGGTGCAAAACCCACACTGCAGGCCGCCCTCGGAGATGAACGCCAGCTGCAGATCGCTCAGCCGACCAGGCTGCCCGGCCCCCTCGATCGTGGTCACGGAACGACCCGGGACGCCGTGCGCCAGTGTAATGCAGCTCAAACGAGAACAGCCGTCCAACAGTACGGTGCAGGCGCCGCAGGAACCGTCGTCGCAGCCGCGCTTCGTGCCCGTCAGCTCCAGGTCATCGCGAAGGAAGTCGAGGAGGCTCCGGTGGTGGGGGACGAGGGCCTCACGGAGGGAGCCATTCACGCGAAGCCGCAATGCTTCCTTCTGCATGGCGCGCAGGATAACACAGTCGCCTGCCGCTCGCGACGGGCCCCGGAGCAAGTCACAACCTTTCCCGCTTACTTCGTTGTCCGCGGGCCCCCGCTCGAATAAAATGCGTCGCTTTCTTTCGAAGCAGAATGCGAAAGAGCGGCATGGAGACTCGAGGAACGACTGTGAAAACCGAAGCTGACGTCCAAGACATCGAAAAACTGTACAACTCCTTGAAGGAGAGCCTGGCTCTCGGCCGGAAGCGCCTCGGCCGCCCGCTCACTCTGAGCGAGAAGATCCTTTTTTCCCATGGGGTGGAGCCCAGGACGCAGTCCTTTGAGCGAGGCAAGAGCTACCTCCTGCTTCACCCGGACCGCGTTGCGATGCAAGACGCCACGGCTCAGATGGCAATTCTCCAGTTCATGCTCGCCGGCCGCAAGACGACCGCAGTGCCGACAACAATCCACTGCGACCACCTCATCCTCGCTCGCCAGGGCGCGACCAAGGACATGGAGGAGGCGCTCCTTCAGAACGACGAGGTCTACCGCTTCCTCCAGACCTCGTCCCAGAAGTATGGCATGGGGTTCTGGAAGCCAGGCGCCGGGATCATCCACCAGGTGGTGCTCGAGAACTATGCATTTCCCGGCGGGCTCATGATCGGCACTGATTCCCACACTCCGAACGCTGGTGGGTTGGGGATGGTGGCGGTGGGTGTCGGCGGTGCGGACGCGGTCGACGTCATGGTGGGGGACCCGTGGGAGGTCCTTTGTCCCAAAGTCATTGGCGTACATCTCAAGGGCACCTTGAACGGCTGGACCTCCCCCAAGGACGTGATCCTGAAGGTGTGCGGAGTCCTGACCACGAAGGGAGGCACCAACGCGATCATCGAGTATTTCGGCGAAGGTGCTTCCTCGATCTCGGCAACGGGCAAGGCCACCATCACCAACATGGGCGCCGAGCTGGGCGCGACCACCTCCATTTTTCCCCACGACGAGCGCACGGCTGCTTACCTGAGGGCCACGAGGCGGGGGGAGATAGCACGACTTGCCGACGCTCACCGTGACCACTTGAGGGCCGACCCGGAGGTCTTGCGCAGCCCGGAGAAGTTCTTCGACAAAGTCGTGGAGCTCGACCTGTCGACCCTGGAGCCGCATATTGTGGGACCGCACACGCCCGACCTGGCTCGCCCGATCGGTCAGATGAAGGCCGACGTGCAGTCAAAAGGCTACAAGGACGAGATCAAGGTCGCGCTGATCGGCTCGTGCACGAACTCCTCCTACGAGGACATCGGCCGGGCGGCCCGCGTCGCAGCGCAGGCAGCGAAGAAGGGTCTCAGGGCGAAATCTCCCCTCATGGTGACCCCCGGGTCAGATCAAATCTTCGAGACCATTCAGCGCGATGGCCAGATGCAGACGCTCCATGAAATCGGTGCGAAGGTCCTCGCCAACGCCTGCGGACCCTGCATTGGCCAGTGGAAGCGGGAGGATGTCAAGAAGGGCGAAGTCAACACGATCCTGACCTCGTACAACCGAAACTTTCCTGGCCGCAATGACGAGAACCCGGAAACGCACGCCTTTATTGGTAGCCCGGAGATCGTGACCGCAATGGCCCTGGCAGGGTCGATGAGCTTCAATCCGCTCACGGACACCCTTGAGGCGCCCGACGGCAGACGGTTCAAACTTGAGCCCCCCACGGCTCCCGAGCTACCGGAGAAGGGTTTCGTCGAGGCGAAGGGGGGATTCATCGCGCCGGCGAAGGATGGCAACCAGGTCCAGGTCGCGATCCGCCCCGACAGCGACCGGCTGCAGGCGCTCGAACCTTTCAAGCCCTGGGACGGGAAAGACTACCTGGAGCTTCCTGTGCTGCTCAAGGCAAAGGGCAAGTGCACGACGGACCATATCTCGCCCGCGGGCACGTGGCTCAAGTTCCGGGGCCATCTCGAAAACATCTCGGGCAACCTTTTTTCGGGCGTTATCAACGCTTACACGGCAGAGCGCGGCGCCGGCACCGATGCACTCACCGGCCAGACGGGCATTCCCTACCCGGAACTCGCGAAACGCTGGAAGAAGGCCGGGAAGAGCTGGGTCGCAATCGGAGATGTGAACTACGGCGAAGGTTCGAGCCGTGAGCACGCCGCAATGGAGCCGAGGTTCATGGGGGGAGTGGCGATCATGGCTCGATCCTTCGCTCGAATCCACGAGACCAACCTGAAAAAGCAGGGACTCTTGCCTCTCACGTTCGCAAACGCTGCCGACTACGACAAGATTCGCATGGACGATCGTGTCTCGTTGCTCGGCCTCGCGAGCCTCGCCCCAGGAAAAAACGTCACCATGGTGGTTCGGCACGCCGATGGGACCGAGGACCGCATGGAGCTCCAGCATGGCTTCAACGCCGAGCAGGTCGAGTACTTCCGGCATGGATCGGCCCTCAACTTGCTTCGCGAACGGAACAGGGCCCCATGATGCGAGCTTGCCTCATCGTCCTGGTCGCCAGAGCGTTCCTGTCCCTCGCGGATGAGATCGGCAGTCCAGGCGAAAACACCCAACCGTCGCCGACAGATTTCATCCGTGTCGTTGAGACCGCCAAGGGCGAAGGATCTCTCGATACCGCCATCGTGACGTACACAAACGCGGAGGGCATCGTCGTCGACCTGATTGCCGCCCTGCACGTGGCCGACGCAGGATACTACAGGGCTCTCAACCGTCGATTCAAGTCGTACGATCAGCTCCTTTACGAACTGGTCAAGACCAAGGATGACGATCTGGATGATCTGAAAAAATCGACAAATCCCCTCAGTACGTTCCAGCGCCTGCTCAAGAGCTCGCTGGGGCTTGAGTTTCAACTCGATGCGATCGACTACAAGGCGAAGAACTTCGTTCATGCCGATCTCGATCCCGAGACTTTCATGAAACTTCAGGCGGAGAAGGGCGAGTCGCTTCTGGGGCTCCTCTTCAAGGCGGCGCTGAAGGGGCTGGAGCTGGAGGCAAAGGGCGAGAAAAAGTCGGCGAGTGGCCTGGAGTTGCTGGCAGCGCTTGCATCGAGTGACAGCCAGCGCAAGATGAAGTGGATTTTTGCGCGGGAGCTCGAGGGGATGGAGCAAGTCCTCGCTGGCATGGAGGCTGGACAAAAAGACGGTAGCGTGATCATCGCGGAAAGAAACAAGGCCGCTGTCGCGGTGTTGAAGAAGGGCCTGGAAAACGGAGCGAAACGATTCGGAATCTTTTACGGGGCGGGCCACATGCAGGATCTCGAAGCTCGACTCTCCCGGGAGCTTGGCTTCAAGAAGGCGAAGGAGGAGTGGGTGACTGCGTGGGATGTTCGCCGGAAGACCGTGCCGGACGGCTCGGTTGGCGACGGCACAAAACGTTCAAACCCTTGAATGAGGAAGATAGAGAGAAATGCCCATGAAAGGCTTCTTCGGGTGTGTTCTGGGTCTACTTGCTGTGTTCTCGGTGGGCTGCACGCCCAAGCCAAGCCGCGGCGCAGAGGCCCGGCTCCACTTCTTGAAGATCGTACAGGTCTTTAAGACTGGTGGGCTTGCGGCAACGTTTTCGAAGGCGCTCTTGCCGGGACAGCAGGCGGACCTGAATGCCCTCTTGATCGAGGCTCGGGAGCTCGTGACGGCGGAGGACTTCAATTCCTTCAAGTCCATGCTCGGAAAGGCCGGACCGAAGATTGGTTCTCTTTGCGCGCTCGCCTCCGCGAAATCGTCAGCTCTTCAAGTCCTTGGCACCAAGTCGAAGGACATGCCCCGGGCTCTGGGGCTCGACGACTTCGAAAGTTTCAAGGCCCGCGACGCCAGAGGAATCCTCGAGGCCCTGGACAGGGGAATCGTCTCGGATTTGCTCAAGGCTGAGGATGTCCGGGCGCGTGTGGACTCGCTCGTGGTTGATGTCGTCCAGGAGGAGGGCGACTGGGCCAGGCTGCGCTTTCGGTCCGTTGCACCCGACAACTCCAGCACCGAGGAGGTCATCGAGGTCATCGCCCAGGAAGACCAGTGGCTTCCGGCCGCCTGGGTCAACGACTGGGGCTCCACAATGGAGGGCCTACGGACCGCAGTCGCGCAACTCAAGGAGGCCAGGAAGCAGGATCCCGAGATCGTGAAGAAGGGCCTCGCGGAGTTCGCCAAGCTGCTCGACGATCCAGCAGCGCTCTTCGCGCTTTTCACCCCAAAGGCTTCGGCCGAAAAGTCGACCTATTGACCTCCCACGGGCCGTCAAAATGTCAAGAAACCCACTTCCCCTGGTGAGAGATCAGGTGGTAAACTCCGAAATTCTCTCGAGGCACTGAATGATTCACACCGCTCGACACCCCCAGCTCAACCCCCGCGATGCGCGTCACGCTGGATGCCATCGTGGAGTACAGGGGATGCTTTTCGAGAGTTGCCCGCGTTGAGCTGACGCAGACCTCGACCTCAGAAAAAACGACCCCCGTAACGTGAGTTACGGGTTTTTTTTTGAAATCACCGTCCATCGAAATGCCGAAAGGTACATAAGTCATGATCCTCAAGCTTTGTCTTCCCAAGGGGAGCCTCCAGGACGCCACGCTCGCCCTCTTTTCGAGGGCGGGCTTCAACTTCACGATCTCGGCTCGGTCCTACTTCCCCACCGCGGATGACGACGAGATCCAGGCCATGCTTGTCCGCGCTCAGGAGGTGGCCCGCTACGTCGAGGAGGGGATCTTCGACGCCGGTCTCACGGGCAAGGACTGGATCATGGAGAATAACGCTGACATTGTCGAGGTGCTCGACCTCTGCTATTCGAAGCAGTCCATGCGCCCGTGTCGCTGGGTGGTTGCAGTGCCCGAGGCCTCCTCGATCCAGACCGTGCAAGATCTCGAGGGCAAACGCATCGCGACGGAGGTCGTGGGCCTCACGAAGGCCTACCTCGCCAGGCACGGAGTGAAGGCCGAGGTCGAGTTCTCCTGGGGCGCCACCGAGGTCAAGGCGCCCGACCTGGTCGACGCCATCGTCGAGATCACCGAGACAGGCTCGTCTCTCAGGGCCAACAAGCTCCGAATTGTTGACGAGGTGCTGACGACGACGCCCCGACTTATCGCGAACAAGTCAAGCTGGAACGACGTCTGGAAGCGCCGCAAGATCGAGAACATCTCCCTCCTCCTGGGAGGCGCCCTTGAAGCCGAGGGGCAGGTCGGCCTCAAGATGAATTGTCCCCGCGCCAAGATCCAGGAAGTGATCAACATTCTTCCAGCGCTCAAGAAGCCGACCATCTCCTCGCTCTCCGATGAAGGATGGGTCGCTCTCGAGACGATTCTTCGGGAAAAAGAGGTGCGCGCGATCATTCCACTGCTCAAGCGAGCCGGGGCAAGCGGGATCATCGAATACCCCCTGAACAAGGTGATCTACTGATGGATTCCAGAGAGATCGCCGCAGCAGTGCGGGAGGTCATCGCCGCAGTGCGCGAACGAGGCGACGCCGCCTTGCACGAGTTCACGGAGCGGTGGGATCGTGCGCGACTCCGGCCCGGGGAGCTCCGCGTGAGCGAAACGGCAATCCGTTCGGCCAGGCTCGATTCGCCCTTCGCGAAGGCGTTCGAGCGCGCTGTCGAGCGAATCCGCTGGTTCCACGAACAAGTCAAGCCCCAAACGAAGTACGTCGAGGACGCCTTCGGCGTACGAATGGGCCTCCGCTGGACTCCCATTCGGTCGGTTGGCCTCTACATTCCAGGCGGGAAGGCGAGCTACCCGTCGACCCTTGCAATGACCGCCGTGCCCGCGCAAATCGCGGGCTGTGAGCGCATTGTCGTTGTGTCGCCTCCGCTCGAGGGTGGCGAGGTAAGCCCCGAGGTGCTGCTGGCGGCGAAGATGCTGGGGCTGACGGAGATTTACCGTGTCGGGGGCGCACAGGCGATCGCCGCCCTCGCGCTCGGCACTGCGACCGTTCCACGAGTCGACAAGATCTTCGGCCCCGGCAATGCGTTTGTCACGGAGGCCAAGAAGCAGCTCTTCGGTGAGGTCGGGATCGACCTTCTCGCAGGCCCCAGCGAGATCGTCGTCTATGCCGATGACACGGCAAACCCCGAGTGGGCCGCGAGCGACCTCATGGCGCAGGCCGAGCACGATGAGGCCACGCGAGTCACCCTCCTTGCCTCGAGCGAACGCGTCCTCGCCCTGGTTCGCAAGGCCATGGCACAGATGGTCGAGCGGGAGCCCCGCAGGGAGACGATTCAGCTCTCGTGGGAAAGAGGCGGCACCTTTGAGGTCGTGGCCACACACGAGGAGGCGGCACGGCGCATCAACGAGATCGCCCCGGAGCACCTTTCGATCCAAACCTCCCGGCCCACAGAAGTGTTACCGCTCATCCAAAACGCGGGCGCGATCTTCCTCGGCCACACGAGCCCGGTCGCGGTGGGGGACTACTATGCCGGGCCCAATCACGTGCTCCCAACAGGTACTGCTGCTCGCTTTGCCTCGTGCCTCTCCGTGGAGGACTTCATGAAGCGCTCCAACGTTGCCGAGATTCCCGCGCGATTCCTCCTTGAACGGTGCCAGGACGTCGAAGTGCTCGCACAGGGAGAGCGGCTCCCCGCGCATGCAACGAGCGTGGCCCTGCGGCGTGGCAAGGCGGGCTCCGGGGCGCCCATGGCCCGGCGCGGCCTGCGCTCCGTGTCGCCTTACCTCCTCGTTGCCGAGGACGCGGAGGTGAAGCTCAACCAGAACGAATCTCCCTGGGACGTCCCCGGGGATGTCAAGGACGAGGTGGCGCGCCGGCTGCGCACCTTGCCCTGGAACCGATACCACCAGCGGATCCCGCAGGAGTTTATCGACCGAGTGGCGGAGGTTGAGGGGGTGTCCCCCGATTGCGTGATCGCCGCCAGCGGCTCAAACCTGCTGCTCCAGTGGGTCTTCGAGGCCTATCTCGCGCCGGGTTCGACACTCTTGCACCCAACCCCGTCTTTCTCGCTCTACCCGCTGTGGGCCGAGATCTGCGAGGCAAGGATCCAGACAGTTCCTCTCGATGGCGTCTTTGCGTACGACCCGATTCTTTTTGCCGACGCCGTGCGCCGCGAGAGACCCGCGGTGACACTTCTTTGCCTTCCGAACAACCCAACTGGAACGGAGATGCGCTCGACCGACGTGAGGGCCATCGCAGCGGCCGTTCACGAGGTGGGAGGTCTCCTCGTGATCGATGAGGCCTACAAGGAGTTCACGGAGCCCGCGTTTGACCGTTCGTGGACTCTCCGGGAGCTGGACAACGTGGTGCTCGTGCGCACGTGCTCGAAGGCCTTCAGCACCGCGGGCATGCGCCTTGGCTACCTCTTCGCCCCCAAGCCCATCGCGACCGAGCTTCGAAAGATGGTGCCACCCTTTCACGTGAACATTTTTGCTGCAATTCTGGGCCTTGTCCTCTGGGAGAGGAGGGCCATCTTTGCGGACCGCGTGAAGTTGATTCTGTCGGAGAGGGAGAGGCTCACCGCCGAGCTACGGAAAGTTCGGGGAGTGGAGATCCTGCCCAGCCACGCGAATTTCTTTCTCGTGCGTGTGGGCGACGCGGAGAAGCTTTTCAGTGGGCTCAAGTCGCGTGGCATCTTGGTTCGCTCGCCGGGCAAGGATCCGAGCCTCGCCGGCTGCCTGCGTGTCAACGTTGGCACGCCGGAGGAGAACGACCGCGTTATTCGTGCTGTCAACGAGATCCTCGTTGGAAAACCCAGGGAGTAAAAATGGCTTCGAAGGAATTGAAACGCAAGGCGCAGGTGGTGCGGAAGACCCGGGAGACCTCGATCCGGCTCTCCCTGGACCTCGACGATCCCGGAACCACTCAAATCCAGACGGGCGTCGGGTTCTTCGACCACATGTTGACGGCTCTCTCGAGACACGGCCGGATGAGCCTGGAGGTGGAAGCGCAAGGGGACCTTCACGTTGACCAGCACCACCTGGTCGAGGATGTGGGAATCGTGCTGGGCACAGCGTTTCGCGAGGCTCTGGGGACCGACCTCAGGATCCGGAGGTTCGCGCAAGCTCACGCCCCGCTCGATGACGCCCTCGCGCGCGCCGTGGTGGACATCAGCGGTCGCGCGTTCCTCCACTACGGGGTCACACTGGCTCGAACCGTGGTCGGCGGGTTTGACACCGATCTCGTCCGTGAGTTCTTCCAGGCTTTCGCGGCCAACGCGCAGCTCAACTTGCACATCGACCTTCTGCATGGAGAAAACACGCACCACCAGATCGAAGCGATCTTCAAGGCCACGGCCCTCGCGCTCCGCGACGCGGTGGCCAGGGACTCGACCCTCAAGGATGTCCCCTCCACGAAGGGCACACTGACGGAACGTGCGGCAAGGGAAAACTCATGAAGGCGCCTCTCTTTCCGGATGAAGTGAGCCCGCAGATCTTCCCCGCCATTGATTTGCGGGGCGGCCGCTGCGTGCGGCTCGTGCGAGGCGCGAAGCATGCCGAGATTCACTACGATGACGATCCGGTACGCGTTGCGAAGCGATGGGAACACGAGGGCGCAAGTTGCCTTCACGTGATCGATCTCGGCGGCGCCTTCAGCGAGGCTCACTCCAGGGACAGGATCCTCGAGATCACCCGGAGCGTGACGGTTCCCGTCCAGGCCGGTGGCGGGCTGAGGGACGAATCCACCGTGACCGAACTGCTCGAGGGCGGGGTGGCCCGTGTGATTCTCGGGACCCGCGCGTTCCGTGACCCCGCCTTTCTGGCTCAAATGGTTCAGCGTTTTGGCGATCGGCGCATCCTCGTTTCGATGGACTGCGATGGCGACCGCGTGAAGGTGGCCGGCTGGGAGGAGGACAGTCCGCTCGGAGTCGAGGAGGGCCTCCGCCTGGTTGCCGGAGCCGGCGTCAAGCGTCTACTCGTCACCGCGACCGACCGCGATGGCACGCTGGCAGGCCCCAGACTCGACCTTCTCGCTCGCGTGCTCTCCTCGAGCGAGGCCCGGGTCGTCGCTGCCGGAGGCATCGGTACGCTGGCGCATGTGAGGTCTGTCTTGAGCCTCGAGCACCCTCGCCTCGAAGGCGTGGTGGTGGGGAGGGCTCTTTACGAAGGTACGGTCGACTTGAAAGAAGCGGTGAGCCTGACTCGAAAGGAGAAGTCATGAGCCCGGAGAACCAGGGGCTGGAAGCGATTCTCGACGGCATCCGGTACGACTCGAACGGCCTCGTTCCGGCCGTTGTGCAGGACGCGAAGGACGGGCAAGTTCTCATGGTCGCCTACATGAACCGCGAGGCGCTCCGGCGCACCCTCACCGAGGGTGTGACGTGCTTCTGGAGCCGCTCTCGCAAGGAGTTCTGGGTCAAGGGCGCCACGAGCGGCAACACTCAGAGGGTCGTGCGCGTCGCGGCCGATTGCGACAAGGACTGCATCCTTGTGGTTGTCGAGCAAAAGGGGGTCGCATGTCACACAGGCACCCGTTCGTGCTTCTTCAGCGAGATCCGCGCGGGGGACGGGTCGCTGCGAGTGATCGACACGAACCGGCCCATCCACACACCCTGATGGACACCGTTCCAGGCATACCTTGGATCTCGGACTTGACACCGAGCACCCAGCGTTCGGCGAAGGCGTTCAGATTTGGGCTTCGCGGAGGAAGCTTGGGCGGCGTCACGCCGGCACCCTTGAGTGGGTCGCCTACCTGATCTCGCCTGCCCATGCGCCGCTGCTGGCTGGCCCAGGCGCCGCGCGACCAGACCCACCCCGCTAACGGCGATATTCGTTGGGCGTGAAGCCGATGTCGGCGCGGAAGATGGCGATGAGCTGCGAGGAAAGCGCGAAGAGCCGCCTCGATCCTCACCCGCCGGAGCTCGTCACGGAAGGGGTTGCCTGTGATCCGGGCAAAGACGCGGGACAAGTGGGACTCGCTCACCGCGTGCCGGCGGGCGTGTTCCGAGAGCGAGCAGGCCATGCCCGGGGGGGGTCTGGAGCTCGTGGCGGATCTTCAGCACCACAGTCTCCATGCGGCTTCGCGTGTTCCGACGCACCCCCGCCATCAACTGGTCCATGGAATCGTGGAGATAAGCGCAGATCCCGCACAGGCACACGTTGAGCAGCTTCGCGGACCGCAGCCTGCGCAACGGCAGGTCCAGCCCGCTCGTGGCCACGACGATGCGCAGGAGCGCGTCAAGCTGCCCGTGCGCGGGCGCGGGCGCGGACGCGGCGCGGCCGAGCTCGATCGCGAGGGCGAGTCGGGGCAGCAGACTCCAGGGATAGCGCGTGGGCATGTCAGATCTTGCCTATCCATCGCAGATACGCCCTATTGCCGTTTGGCCCCGCTGCTGGCAAACTCGCGGCGTATGATGCGAATCGGTATAGACATAGGGGGCACGTTCACTGACCTGTGCATGCTGGGTCACTCGGGAAGGACATGGAGCACCAAAATCCTGACGACCCCGGAGGACCCTTCCATCGGATTTGTCTCGGTGCTCGCCCGGGCGCTCGACCAGCACCCGGACACGGTCAAGGTGCGGGAAATCATCCACGCGACCACGGTCGCGACCAACGCCATCCTCGAGAACAAGACCGCACGAATGGGCCTGATAACAACTGCGGGATTTCGCGACGTTCTGGAGATTGGACGCCATTTTCGGCGCGACCTGTACAATTTTTTCCTGGAAAAACCGCCGGTGCTGGTGCCGAGGGAACGGCGGATCGAGGTCAGCGAGCGCATCGCCGCTGATGGCCGGGTGATCAGGCCGCTGGATGAGCGCGGGATGGAGACCGCCGTCCGGCGCCTGGTTGAAGCTGACGTTGAGGTCATCCTGGTCTGTTTTCTCCACAGCTACGCGCGCCCGGATCACGAGCTGCGCGCAGGCAAGATGATCCGTGCGCACTGCGGCCTCCCGGTGATCCTGAGCCATGAGGTCTGTGCCGAGCAGCGGGAGTATGAGCGCTTCAGCACGGCGGCGGTTCACGGAGCGGTGATGCCGCTCGTGCGCGGGTACCTCGGCCGCATCGAGGCGCGCATCCGGCAGCGCGGCATCGCGGCGCCGCTCTCGGTCATGCAGTCCAGTGGAGGCATCTGCAAGGCCAGCTGGATCGCAGAGCGGCCTGGTCTCATCGTCGAATCGGGTCCGGCCGCAGGTGTGATCGCGGCGGTGGAGGTCGGCCGGCGCCTCGGCTTTGGCGACCTTGTCACCCTGGACATGGGCGGCACGACGACCAAGGCGAGCATCGCATTCGGTGGGCGCATCGTGCACAAGGCCGACTATGAGGTCGGCGGCGGCCTCCAGGGAGGCTTCGGTACCGGCTATCCGCTGCGGACTCCGGTCGTCGACGTGGTCGAGATCGGGACCGGCGGCGGGTCACTCAGCTACGTCGATCCGGCCGGCCATCTGCATGTCGGACCGGAGAGCGCAGGTGCGGATCCGGGACCCGCCTGCTATGGGCGTGGCGGAACCGAACCCACGATCACGGACGCCCACTGCGTCCTCGGCCGCCTGCGCCCGGATCATTTTGCCGGCGGCCAGTTCCCGCTGGACGCGGCCGCTGCTCGCGAGGCGATCCAAAAAAAGGTGGCCGAACCCCTCGGTTTGTCAGTGCAAGCGGCCGCGGAGGGGATCATCAGGCTGGCCAACGCCCAGATGGCACGCGCGCTCAAGCTGGTGTCGGTGGAACGGGGCCACGATCCCCGCCGGCTGGCCTTGGTGGCGTTCGGCGGCGCCGGTCCCATGCACGCGGCGGAGCTCGCCGCCGAGCTGGGCTGCGCGCGGGTGATCATCCCGCCCGAAGCGGGCGTGCAGTCCGCCTGGGGCCTGCTGGTGTCGGATTGCCGGAGGGACGCGAGCCAGACCATCCTGTGCCGCGCCGACGCACTGGATCTACCCCGGCTGCGGCGCCGCTTCGCCGCGCTGGCCGCCACGGGCGAGCGTGAGTTGCGGGAGGCCGGGTTTTCCGCGAGCCGGCTCAAGCGGCGCCTGAGCGTGGACGTGCGATACGTCGGGCAGGCCTACGAGGTTTCGGTCGAATTGCGCGGACGGCCCGATTTCAGCCCGGAGATGGTGGCGGAGCTCAACCGCACCTTTCACAAGAGCCATCACCGACTCTACGGCCATGGCGATTCCAGGCGGCCGGTGGAGTGGGTGACGTTGCGGGCCGCGGTGATCGCGCCCGTGCGGCGGGTCGCCGCCCCGAGCGTGGGATCGACCCGGGTGCCGCTCGCCGCCCGCCGTCTTGCGACCCAGCCGATGACCTGGGCGGGCCGCCGGTCGGTGTGTCCTGTCTACCATCGCTCGAACCTGTACCGCGGCGATCGCATTGCCGGCGGCGCCCTGATCGTGCAGGCCGAGGCGACGATTTCCATTCCTCCGGGTACGCAGGCCGAAATCGGCCGCGCCGGTGAGATCATCCTGACGGGGGCTGGCGCCGGTCCGTCCCGTTCCCGATGAAAGCCCCGCTCGATCCCGTCACCCTGGAACTGATCCGCTGTCGCCTCGAGGCCGGCGCGCAGCAGATGGCGTCGGCGCTCTGGAAGAGTTCCTATTCGACCGTCATCCGCGAAATGCTGGACTACTCCACGGCGATTTTCGACGCCGAGGGCCGGATGGTCGCGCAATCGGCGCAACTTCCGTTTCAAATGATGACCATGTCGGCCCCGCTCGAAAACCTCCAGCGGCGAAAATTCGCGTGGCGCGAGGGGGACGTGGTGCTGCTCAACGACCCGTACGATTGCGAGGGCCAGCATCTCCCCGACTTCATGACGTTCCATCCCGTCTTTGCGGGCGGGAAACTGCTCGGGTTCACGGGAGCCATCGCGCACATGATCGACGTCGGGGGCGGCGCGGCCGGCAGCTACTTCGCGACGGCAACGGAAATCTTCCAGGAAGGCCTGCGAATCCCCCCGACACGGATCGTGGCGGAAGGCCGACCGTCAGCGGAACTCTACGAGCTGATCGGACTCAACGTCCGGGAACCGGAGAAGACCCTGGGCGATCTCCGCGCCATGATCGCCTGCACATCCGTGGGCCGCACGGCAGTGGAGGAGCTAGTCGGCCGGTACGGAAGGCACGCCATTCAGACGGCGATGGCCGAGATCCAGAAGGGATCGGAACGGCTGCTGCGGCAGCGGATCGGCGAACTGCCCGACGGCCGTTACCGGGCGGTGGACTATGTCGATGACGACGGCATCACAAACGAGCCGCTGCGCGTGAAACTGGAGCTGCAAATCAGGGGGGGGTCCCTGACGGCGCGCTTCGACGGCTCGTCCCCCCAGGCACGCGGACCCGTCAATGCCACCCTCGCGATGACCGAGACAACGGTGAACTACGCGATCATGGCCGCGCTCGGTCGGGGCATTCCGAAGAACGACGGGTGCCGGCGTGTCATCCGCGTCGAGGCTCCGGCCGGCAGTGTGGTCAACGCCCAGTTTCCGGCGCCGGTTGTGAGCAGGGTCACCGTCTGCCATCGCATCGTCGACGTGATGCTTGAGGCGTTGGCCCAGGTAATTCCGGACCGCATCATGGCCGGTTACTATGGCGTCAGCAACATCTGCAATCTCGGCGGAAGGAACGCGCTCACCAACCGACCGTGGGTGCATTTCGAGATCGAGGTCGGCGGCTGGGGCGGCCGCGCGGGTTCGGACGGACTCGACGGGTTCAGCGCCCACATCCACAATGTCGCAAACACGCCCGTCGAGATGGTCGAGGCCAATCCCCAGTTGCGGCTAGAGCGCTACGAGCTGATCCCGGGCTCCGGCGGCCGGGGCAAATACCGCGGCGGGCTCGGCCTGCGCCGGGACATCCGCATCCTCGGGGACAACGTCACGCTCAGCCTGCTGGGCGACCGCAGCAAGTTCCCGCCGCGTGGACTGGTGGGCGGCAAGCACGGGCAGCCGGGACGCTACGTGCTCAACCCGGACACTCCGACCGAGCGGGTCATGCCCAACAAGCTCTCAAACTTCGCCCTGAAGCGCGGTGACGTGATCTCGATGCAGACTCCCGGCGGCGGCGGTTACGGCCATCCCCACCAGCGTGCGCGTGCGCTCGTGGCGCGCGACCGCCGGGAAGGCAAGGACCGTGCGCCGGCGGCCGGTCGGAAGCAGAAAAAACGATGAAACGAAAATCACACCCATCCCGGGCCAGCACCATAACCCGTTCTCCGGCGGCGGGACAGGTTCAGACGGTGCTGGGACCGGTGCCGGCCGCCGCGCTCGGCATCACCCTGCCCCACGAGCACTTGTTCGCGGACATAACCTGCCTGTTCGAGACTCCGACGGAGGCCAGCGAACGCGGCCGGGCCCATGCTCCCTTCACCCTTGGGAATCTCGGCTGGATCCGGCAGAACTATTTCCGGCACCACGACAACCTCCTGCTCGTCGACGAGGAATCGGCGATCGAGGAATCCGGACTCTTCCGCCGCGCCGGGGGCGCCACCATCGTCGACGTCACGCCACCGGGCATCGGCCGCGACCCGTTGGCGCTGGCCAGGGTCGCCCGCGCCACCGGACTCAATATCGTGATGGCGACGGGATTTTACGTGGCGGCCACGCACCCCCCCGTGGTTGCCCGGCTCGACGAAGGCCAGGTTGCCGGGCTGATGGAACAGGAGATCCGCGAAGGCGCCCAGCTGCACCGCGGCACCAGCGACGCCCATGACTGGCAGGCCAAGCATCTCGCAACCGGTGTGAAGGCCGGGATCATCAAGGTGGGGTGCAGTCATCCGCTGGCCGGGGAAGAACGCAAGGTCCTGCGCGCGGCCGCCCGCGCCCAGAAGGCAACAGGCGCGGGCATCAGCGTGCATGTCGGCCGCAGCGATCGCTCCGCGCTGGACATCGCGGATGTGCTGGGGAACGCCGGCGCGGAGCTCTCGCGGGTGGCCCTGGACCACCTCGATCTGCGGATCGAGAAGACCGAAACCCTCCGGACCCTCGCCCGGCTGGGCTGCTACCTCGAGTTCGACCTCTTTGGACACGAGGTTTCTTGCTATCCGCTCGCGAAGCGGGACATGCCCAACGACACGATGCGCATGGACCTAATCGAACAGGTGCGTCGACTCAACCGCCTCGACCAGATCCTCATTTCCCATGACATTTGCACCAAGCACCGGCTCGTTCGGTACGGCGGCCACGGCTATGCCTACCTGCTGACCAGCATCGTGCCGCGATTGCGTGAACGGGGTTTCAGTGCAGAGGAAATCGAGACCATGCTCGTGCACAATCCTGCCCGGCTGCTCGCTTTCGATCCTGGATTGGGGGGCTCAAGTCATGGCTGAATCAGCAGACGTGGTGGTGATCGGAGCCGGGGCCGTCGGTCTCTGCTGTGCCCTGGAGCTGGCGCGTTCCGGCCGGAATGTCGTGGTGCTCACCCGTGATGAGGTCGGCATCGGCTGCTCGCTGGGAAACTCCGGCCTCGTGCTCACAAGCGTATGCGGCCCCCTGGCGGAACCGGGCGCGATCGGGCAGTCGCTGCGGGCGATGCGGGATCCCGATGCGGCCTTCCGGATGCGACTGCGAGCTGACACGCGGTTTGTGCGCTGGCTCTGGAACTTCAGGCGCTGCTGCACCCGGGAGGCCTGGCGCGCCGGTCTCGTCTATACCCGTGATCTCATCCGCGCGGGACGGCCCATCTTCGAGCAATTGGCGAAAGAGGCGGAATTTGGCTACCGCCACGCCGGAGTGCTCGCGCTGTTCAAGGACGAAGCATCGTTTGAATCCAAGGCCGCAGCCAACCAAGTGCTGGCGGAGCTTGATATCGCTTCACAGCAGCTTGATCGGAAGCAAGTCAGGCAAATGGAGCCGCGCGCCACGGATCAAGTTGTGGGCGGGTTTCTCTTTCCCGAGGACGCCCACTTAAATCCGAGACAATTTCTCATGGCCATGGCCGGTCTCGCTCAGCGCGCGGGCGTCCGGATCGTGAGCGGCGCGACAGTATCGTCGTTTCTAACGGCAGGCCGTCGCATCTCGCAGGTGGTTTCTTCGGCGGGAAATCTCAGCTGCGAGCTGGTGGTGCTGGCCGCGGGAGCTTGGTCTCCCAACATAGCGCGACGGCTCCGCCTGCCGCTTCTGATTGAAGCCGGCAAGGGCTACAGTCTCACCCGCCATGATGGCGAAGGCGGTTTCGTCCGTCCCGTGCGGCTGGGCGAGATCCGCACGGTCGTCACACCGATGGGAGGCTCGCTGCGCATTACAGCGAAGCTCGACCTGGTGGGACTCAATCTTGACCTGGAGCCAGGCCGATGGGAACGGATCCCCGTTCTGGCGCGCGACTACGTGCGACTGGACGATGGTTTTGCATCGATTCAACCCTGGTCGGGCCTCAGACCGCTGACTCCCGATGGATATCCCCTGTTGGGATTCCATCCTGCCATCCCCAATTTGTTGCTGGCAACCGGTCACGGGTATCTCGGCCTCGCGCTTTCCACCATCACCGGAAGGTTGGTGAGCCGTCTCGCCGCAAACGGCGATCCCGGCATGGACATCGCGCCGATGCACCCGGCACGGTTCACGAACGGTCGGAGGGCTGGTCCATGAGTTTCCACGCGGTCGACCACGTTGGGTTCACGGTCTCGAATCTGGATCGCTCGATTGAGTTTTACACTCTGCTGCTCAACCAACCGCCCATCGCGCGAAAGACCTGGGACGTTGAATACCTGGGACGAATTTCCGGCTACCCGCAGATCAAGGTGGAGGCCGCGTTTTGGAGCCTGCCTGGAGGGCTCATCCTGGAATTGATCGAGTATCACCGTCCGGAGGGAACACAGGTTGACATGGAGACGCACAACGCCGGCAACGGCCACATCGCCTTCGTGACCGACGACCTTCAGCACGACTTTGCCCGGTTGAGCGGACGGGTTCATTTCCGCTCCGCGGCACCGGTGCGTATCGAGTGGGGGCCCTATGAAGGGGGCTGGGCCGGCCGATTGCGTGATCCTGATGGGATCACGGTGGAACTGATTCAGCATCCGCCCGGCGGCCCCCGCCTCAATCCATGACGACCTCGCCCGCCATTCCATCTTCTGCCGGATCTCGGAGCACTGCCATCAAGACGCGAGAAATCCGGGGTGTTATCTGCCCCCTCGTAACCCCCTTCCAGCGCGACGGCAGCCTTGATGAGGTGAACCTGCGCCGTCACGTCAGTTTCCAGATTGCGGCCGGAGTCGACGCAATCATGGTTACCGGCGGCTGCGGGGAATTTTTTGCCCTTGATGACGAGGAGCGCGTCCGAGCCGCCGAAGCGGCAGTGGCAGAGGCGAACGGTCGAGTGCCAGTCATCGTTGGTCTTCTGGCGCCGGGCACTGCGGAGGTGGCGCGGCTGGCGCTCCGCATGCGACCCATCGGTGCGGATGCAATCATGGTGCTGCCTCCTTACTATGTCACTCCGTCCCGAGCCGGAGTCGAAGATCACTTCCGTCGGATCGCCGGTGCAGCCGAAACGTCCATCGTCCTGTATAACAATCCGCGCCGCACGGGAGTGAACCTGGACACACCGATGTTGGATCACCTCGCCGGATTGCCCGGTGTAGTCGCGGTGAAGGACTGTGACCGCGATCTCTGCAGCATTGCCGAAAAGATCGATCACCTTGCGGGGCGGATCGCTTTTCTTTCTGGCGATGACGATCTCGGCTGCCATTCGCTTCGACTTGGCGCAGTGGGCGGAGTGTGGGCATTGGTCAACCTGCTGCCAAAGCTTTTTGTCAAAATGAGCCGAGCGGTGCGGAACAACCGCGTTGCCGAGGCGGAATCGATCCATCGGAAACTGCTTCCCCTCATCCGAGCAGTGCTCATCGAGAATCATCCCGGTCCCTTGAAGGAGCTCCTTCTTGAGGCCGGTCGGCCGGTCGGAACTGGAAGGCCCCCTCTGCAGCCAATGACGCCCCTCCAACGACGCAATGCGTCAGGCGCTCTCGCCCGGCTGATGGGTCGGTCGGCGCCGTCGGGCCGAAAACGCCGATAGGGCGCCGACAATGTCCAATCGCACGAAATCCTTGTGGGCTCCGGCCCGGCAGGGAATACCCCCGACAGAGTTCGATAGGACCTGCCACCAGTCCAGTCATTGAAGGCCGGTCGCGGCACGTCCTGCCGCCCCAGCAGTTCCACATGGAACCGACGACCGGCGGACAACGAGCGTGACATCTATCGATGTGTCTTACATCGATGTGTCGTACTTGGATGCGTGAGGTGCTTTCGGTCATTGCTGCATCGTTTCCGAACGAACGGCTGCCGGGGCTGCAGTTTTCCCGAAGATCAGACCAAGAATGGCACCGACAAGAAAAATAACCAGCGTTCCGGCAAAGGGAATGAAGAGCTTGTCAAACGGACTTCGAGGAAGCGGAATCGCAGCAGGATCCGGTGGCAACCGGAAAATCCAGGAGATGTCCTTCCAGACATCTGGCAGCGTGATCGTCATCCAGAGTGTCATGACCACACCGACCACAACGCTGACAGCCGCATGAAGACTGGTTGTCCGCTGGCAGAGAACCCCCAGAAGGAACAGGCCCAGGATGCCGCCACTGGCGATCCCTCCCCAGGTGAACCATGTATCCAGTACAGTCGGAAGCCGCAGCGAAAACACGGCGAACGCGGTGCTCATGGCACCGAACACCAGTGTGGACGAATGAAGCATCAGCATCGAACGTCGTTCCGTGCAGTCCGGATTGATAAATCTCTGGTAGACATCCTTCAGAAACAGCGTTGCCATGCAGTTAAGATTGGAGTCCATTGCGGCTGAGGCAATCGCCGCAACCACCAGCCCCTTCAGTCCGGTCGGCAGAACGGTGTTGATGAAATACTGAAAGGCCGCTTTATCGGGAAACGCCAGCGAAGGATTGTCCGGATCGGCAGAAGGGAGAAAATCCGGATTGGACTGAACATAAGAATGCAGTGCCGTTCCGATGAAGAAGAACAGTGCAGCCATGGGAAGATACAGAAGGATTCCGTACCAGACACTGCGAGCGGCATCTCCCTGAGTGCGTGCCGTGAGATAGCGCTGGACAAAGCTCTGGTCGATCGCAAAATTCCGCATCTGCTCGTTCAGGCCACTGAGAAGAACGACCCAGAAGGATGCTGCAAACACAGTGAATTCGAATGAGCCAAGGCTGAATTTCCCCAAAGGCCCCTGCTCAGTGACCGACTTTCCGGTCTCGATGATTGCCGAAACTCCCCCGGGAACGCCGACGATAACATAATAAACGCAGGCAATGACTCCCAGAATCAGCACGACGCTCTGGACGACACCCGCCCAGATGACCCCTTCTGTGCCACCCAGCATCGGATAAATGGTAATGAGCACGCCGAGAAAAATCACCATCATCCGCGTTTCCCAGCCAAAGAGTGGTGCGAGAACCGTGCCCAGCAGCTGCGTGATCATTCCGAGTCGCACGACCTGCAGCATGACGAAACAGACGACACCGTAGGTTCGTGCCCACGCCCCGAAACGATGCTCGAGATGCTGATAGGCTGACAGCTCGCCAGTGCGGCGATAGAACGGAATAAAGAAAAAAATCGCTGCAATTGCTCCCAGAGGCGTGGCGAATGCCGGGACAAGACGACTCCAGTTCCCCGAATACGCTGCGGCAGGGTTTCCCAGAAAACTCAGAGTACTGACATAGTTTCCGAAGATCGAAAGACCGAGTGCCCACCCTGGTATTGCCTGCCCAGCCGACATGAACTTTTCAGAGTTTCGAGCCGAAACGACAAACCAGCAGCCAAAGGCGACAACAGCGACGAGGTAGACAAGAACAATCAACTGGTCCATGTTCATGAAAAAAACTCACAGGGGAGTATGTCGCTGGGCATTGGCGAATCAAGCAGGCAGATGACGAGCCACTGCGGATTGCGGAGAGTGTAGTCACTGGACATGAGGACTTCCATCGCCTCAATCTGTCGGATTGGAAGAAATTGCGGCTCGATGAAAATGGAGCTGCCCCGGGGCCAGAACAACTGCATTTTCCAGCACGTTGGCACTTTCCACGCAGAGCACTTGCGGCCATTCAGGGTCGCTGAAATCCGGCATTCGGACGCTCTTTTCAGTCCTCGAATTCCACTCGAGGTGGGCGACGATCTGGTGGAGCAGCAGATCGCTCTCCCCGACGGGCTCGGGCTGCGGCAGGCGTGGAAGGTGGCCGCCGGCCACTTTTCCTCCAGCGGCGACCCGGGGCTGGCGTTTGCCAAGTCAGGTCCACCCGAACGCACCCTTCCCGGATCTCGGCTACCCCCGGTGACCTCGGGCTGTCACGCAATGCCTCGACCTCGCACAGAGCCCTGTGTATAACTTGATCCTTTCATTCTCGGCGGCCGGGTCCGGCCGTAAACCAGCTCAGCAAAAAGGCCTCGCCCACATGAAGATCTTGCCCCTCGCGGCAGAGCTCAACTCGATCCTGGCGAAGGAAGCCCCACCCACCTTTGAGATGCTCTTCGATCCCGGACACCGTTTGTGCCTTCCCGGGGGCATCATCAGCCAATCTGCCGAGGCGAAAGCAAGGGCACACAAGTTCAACGCGACCATCGGCACAGCCACCGAAGGGGGAGCCTCCATGCCTCTCGCGAGCCTTCAGAAACACTTCCACCCCGATCCCGCCGACGAGAAACCGCCGCCGCAGTCGAGCGGACGCGGCGACGCACGGCAGGGAGGCGAGACGATGCGGCGGATAACGATGGCGTTTCCGTTCCTCGCGCTCGTCGGCGGCAGCGGAGCGCTCCCGGGCGGGTCGCCGACGTTCCATCGCGGGGCGAGTCATGTAGCTCTCCTTACGAAACGAGGATCGCTTCCGTGACCGACACGCCCCTGATGCACGGATTCCCCCCCGCCGCCGCCGGCCAGGTGACGCTGGCCAACTGGCGGACGGCGCCGTTCAATGCCTGGAGCTTCCAGCACGTCCGCGAGATCGTGCCGACCGCCGACATCGCCAACGATCCCGACCGGGTGTGGGCGCTGCCGGAGGCGCCGCTGGATCTCTCCGGCCTCCGGATCGACGACCGCCTCGATTTCCGGGGCTTTCTCGCCGAGACCAACACCGACGCGCTGGTCATCCTGCATCGCGGCAAGATAATCGCTGAGACCTACGCCAACGGCATGACCCGGGCGACGCCGCACATCTTCATGTCGGTGTCGAAGTCGATGCTGGGAATGCTTGCCGGCATCCTCGCCGGCAAGGGCATGCTCGACCTCGACTGGCCGGTCACCCGCCTGGTGCCGGAGGTCGCGGGCACCGCCTACACGGGCGCCACGCTTCGCCAGCTCCTCGACATGCGCGCCGGCAGCCTCTTCGACGAGGACTATCTCGCGACCTCGGGGCCGATCGTCACCTATCGCAAGGCGACCAACTGGAACCCGCTGGAACCGGGGGAGAAGGCCTCGGACCTGCGGAGCTTCTACGTCAACCTCCGCGACGGCGACGGGCCGCATGGCGGGCGCTTCCACTATGTCTCGCCCAACACTGATCTCCTCGGTTGGGCGATCGAGCGGGCGGCGGGGGAGCGCTACGCCGACCTGATGAGCCGGCTCCTCTGGCGGCCGCTGGGCGCCGAGCGCAGCGCCCATATCACCGTCGATCGCCTGGGAGCCCCCCGCTGCGCCGGCGGCTTCTGCGCGACCGCGCGAGATCTCGCCCGCGTCGGCCAGCTGCTCGTCGAAGGCGGGAAGCACGACGGCGCCGAAATCGTGCCGGAAGCCTGGATCGAGGATGTCACGCGGAACGGCGACCGCGCCGCCTGGGACCAGGGCGACTTCGTTCCCTACTACAAAGGCCTGCCGATCCACTACCGCTCGAAATGGTACGTGCTCAACGGCACCGCGCCGATGCTGTTCTGCCTCGGCATCAATGGCCAGAACCTCTTCGTCGACCGCAGGAACCGGATCGTGATCGCCAAGTTCTCCTCGCAGGCGATGCCGATGGACGAGCCGCGCATCGGCCTGGCCATGCGCGCGGTCGAGAAGATCCGGGCATTCCTGACGGCGCGCTAGTACGCGATCGGTGTCGCGTGCCAGCCTTCGAAGGGCTTCTTCCAGAAGGCATCGCGCAGCTTCGATGAGACCGGGCCGGTCGTTGCCCATGATGCGCCCGTCGATGCGAGAAGCCAGCCTGATGCCGTCGCGCTCAGCGCAGGCGGCCTCGAAGCCGGTGACGGTCGCTGCAGGCAGCCAGACGTGGTACCGATCGAGAATGGAGCCCCTGGCACGCACAAGGGGTTCGGGACGCTGGGAATCAGCCTGCGCGCTCACGGCGAATCCACGGGGGGAAGGAACGACTTTGGCTGGAGCGCCAGGGCCGATGTGCTTGCCGCCGTGGCGTGGACAGAGCGTGACAGGATACTCCTCCCCGAGTGGCGCCCGTCGCCGTCGCGCTCGAGAAG
>SXIK01000140.1 GCA_005772855.1 Planctomycetia bacterium
AGCCGAATTGCGAAACGCTTCTACAATGACCCGACCAAGTACGACCTCATCGAGGACGCCAACGCAAACTTGAAGTATGGCACACTCCAGGAAGGCGCAAAGCTGGTGATTCCTCTTCTCGCGAACCAGTAATCGTATTTCAAGGGACCTTTGGTAGCCCGCCCAACATGCTCCGCAGGCAGAACCGCGCGGCGACGCGGCCTGGCCCTTCCAGTGAGCATTTGAGGTTCGGCTTGGACTCCGGGAGGAGCTTGTTGCGTAGGTCGTCCAAGGATCTACGCAACAAGCTCGTGGTGGGCGCGTTGCCATGAAGTCCAATGCTGTATAGGTGAGAATCAACCCCGCCAGGGCAAGCCGGTTCCCGCTGGCGCGGAGACCTTTTAGTACCTCAGGATTCGTTCACCGTCTTCGTGATCCGCACTGCTCGGCGGCCGTTGCTCATGGATGGTTGGCCTCGAAACGCTCTTCGCCCATCGACCATGACGGCGACCTCGCCCCCGCGATCTTGCCCGAGCTCGAGCACATCGCCTGGTCTCAACGACAGCGCATCGGGAAGTGTGATGGGGACGCTCGCCAGCTCAACGGTCACCTCGAGCGACGTGTCGTCGACACGAGCGAGGATTCTTTCTCGCTCTTCGGGGGTATTCCGTTCGCTCGAACTGCCCGGGATGGCACTGCGGGTCAACTGTGCGAGCACCGTCTCGAAGGGCTTCGAGGGCAAACAAATGTGGAATGGGCTCTGAATGAGGCTGGTTTGACCCAACGAAACTTGAAACTGGAGCACGACGGCAGGCTCGGCGGGCCCGATGATCTGCATGAGAAGGGGGTTGTGCTCGATCTCTGCCAGATCGAGCTGGGTCGCCGTACACCTCTCGCCGGGTGAGGGATCTTGCTGTTGAGTCGGTGAGATTGCCGGGAGCCAGGCTGGCTCGAGAGCTCGTAGAACATGCCCTGCAATCGTCTTTGCGAGCTCCTGCTCAATGCGAGTCAAGGGCCGAGTTGGAGCGGGCGGGGTCTCTTCCTTTCCGCCGAGGAGCCGCGTGATGAGCGGAAAAAGAGTTCCAGGGCTCAACTCAAGTACAAAGGGGAGACGCTGCGGCATGTGGTAAACCAGGCACAGCGCTGTCGGGTTGGCAAGCGACCGTATGAAGTCGAAGTAGGTCTTTTGCGTGACGCTCACGAAGTCCACGCTCACCCGCAACCGAGCCATTGTTGATAGCACCGAGGACAAGTTACGCGAAAACTTCCTGTGGATCGTCTCGAGGGCGCGCAGGCGTTCGTCCGAAAGGACGCGCGGCTTGCGGAAGTCATGTGGGCGCTGGTGGCGGGGTTGCGCAACTACTGGCCGGTCCGCCGGATCTGGTGTTCCGGCGGGACTTGGATCAGTTTTCTTGTCGGTCTCGAGCACGGAGCCTCTCCTTTGTTGCGCCGATCTGGCGCTCCCGGCCACTATCGGTCAGCCAACGACGGGTCAAGCCCGAGGAATTCCTCATCGCTCTTCTTCACCTTGAGCACTGAACGGATCAGCTCGTCCCTGTAAAACGGGTCGCTGTCGACGGCCTGGATCGCGGACTGGTATTGCTTTTCGAGGGCGTCGAGCCGTGCCACGGTCTTCTTCAGGCCCATTTCCACGTCGTGGGTAGTTCGGAACTGGGCCAGACGGGGGGCGAGAACGAGGAAAGCGAGGGTCAGCCCGCAGAGAGAAATGAAAACAAACCAGTAAATCTCCTGCCAAAAGACAGGAGTTGCGTCCTGGGGTTCTCTTCGGGTTGTCTCTTCCGTAAAGTTCTCCAAGCTCTACGCCCAAGCGTTATCGGTTGCCATAGACGGATCTTTGCCCAAGCTCCTCCTCAATTCGAAGGAGCTGATTGTACTTCGCGACGCGATCGGATCGACACGGAGCTCCGGTCTTGATCAACCCGGTTCCCATCGCGACGGCCAGATCCGCAATAAAGGTATCTTCCGTCTCACCCGAGCGGTGGCTGATGATGCTCCGGTACTTGTTGCTGTGCGCCAGATCGATTGCCAGGAGCGTTTCGGTGACGGTACCGATCTGATTCAGCTTGATCAGGATTGAGTTCGCGACCTTCCCGTCAATACCACGCTTGAGGCGTGTCAGGTTCGTGACGAACAGGTCGTCTCCCACAAGCTGTACCTTGCTGCCCAGGGCCCGGGTGAGCATTGTCCAGCCGGCCCAGTCGTCCTGGGCGAGCGGGTCCTCGATCGAATAGATCGGGTATCTCTCCAGGAGGCCCGAATAAAAGTCGACCATCTGCTCGACCGAGAGGGTCCTGCCTTCGCCCTTGAGCTCGTACTTCCCATTCCTTGAGAACTCGCTTGCGGCGACGTCGAGGCTAATCTGGACGTCGGTTCTCGGCTTGTACCCCGCTTTTTCGACTGCCTCGAGGATTACCTGGATGGCCTCCTCATTGGAGCGAAAATTGGGGGCAAAACCGCCCTCATCGCCGACGCCCGTTGAGAGCTTCTTTGATTTGAGGACGATCTTGAGGGCATGGTAGATTTCGCTGCCCATCTGCATGGCGTGAGCAAAGCTCCGGGCGCCCACGGGGAGAATCATGAACTCCTGGATGTCGACGTTATTATCCGCGTGCGCTCCGCC
>SXIK01000141.1 GCA_005772855.1 Planctomycetia bacterium
CACACCTCGTGCTTCCGATCATTCCAGCACCCTGATCGAATTGGGAGTCGTCAACTCCCAACCGGTTGCAACTTGACCAGAGTGACTTGTTGCCGGTTCGAGCGAACGCGGGTAAGGTCTTTCTTTCACCCAAGGCAATATTTCCGTGTCACGCCTGCGCAAGTCCCTCCTTCTACTCCTGCTTCCCTTGGTTTCTGGCTGTTCCGACAAGAACGATGAAACCGAGGCGATGAGCTTTCCTGCGGTGCCAGTGGTCGTGGCTTCTGCCATGAAGAAAAGCGTGTCCATCGAAGTGCCGACAATCGGCAACGTGGAGGCCTATTCGACCGTGGCCATCAAATCGCGGGTCAACGGCCAGCTCCAGCGCGTGCATTTTCGTGAGGGGCAAGAGGTTGCGAGGGGAGATGTGCTCTTCGTAATCGACCCACAACCGTTCGAGCTGGCGCTGCGGCGCGCAGAAGCAAACCTCGCGAAAGACATTTCCCAGGCGCAGCAAGCAAGGCTCGAAGCTGATCGCAGCGCGTTGCTTCTCACCGACGGAGTGGCCTCCAAGGAACAAAACGAGCTCCTCCAGGCCAACGCCAACGCAATGGAATCCGCCGTGAAGGCCGACAGGGCCGCCGTGGAAAACGCCAGGGTCCAGCTCGAGTACTGCACGCTTCGCGCCCCCATTGACGGTCGGACGGGCCGCATCCTCCTCAACGAGGGCAACCTCGTGAAGGAGAACGAAACGATGCTCGTCGTGATCAACCAGCTAGTGCCCATCTACGTCAGCTTCTCCGTGAACGAATTGCACCTGACCGAAATTCTGAGGAACATGGCCGCCGGGCCCTTGAAGGTCTTCGCGAGGTCACCCGGTGAGGCGAGTCATCAGGCGGAAGGGACGCTCACCTTTGTCAACAACTCCGTGGACAGAGAAACGGGCACCATTCGACTGAAAGCCACCTACGAGAACAAGGACAGGCTGCTGTGGCCGGGCGAGTACGTGAACGTCCACCTTCGTCTCGCGGAGCGCGAGGGCGCCATTCTCGTCCCGTCCCAGGCCATTCAAACGGGTCAGAAAGGCGACTACGTCTACGCCGTGAAAGATGACCTCATTGTTGAGCTGCGGCCGGTAATCACTGGAGGGATCTTTGACGGTCAAGCTCTGGTCGAAAAGGGAATCGAAGCCGGGGAGCGCGTCGTCATTGACGGGCAACTGCGGCTTGTTCCCGGCGTAAAGGTGGAGCTGAGGGGCCCCAGGACTTCCGGAAGCGAAGCAGGCCCATGAGCGGTGTGGAACATTTTATCCGCAGACCCGTCATGACAACGCTCATCATGACGGCGATTCTTCTCTTCGGGATTCTCGGTTATCGCGAGCTGCCCGTGAGCGACCTCCCCAACGTCGACTTCCCAACTCTCCTCGTCGCCGCTATCCTGCCAGGCGCAGACCCTGACACCATGGCTGCAGCGGTCGCGACGCCGCTCGAGCGGCAGTTCTCGACGATTGCCGGCCTTGACTCGATGGCGTCGACGAGCGGGCAAGGGAACCTGCAGATCACGCTTCAGTTCAACTTGAACCGCGACATTGACGCCGCCGCGCAGGACGTTCAAGCTGCCATCGCAATGGCGGCTCCTCAGCTCCCGCGGGAAATGCCGACTCCGCCGTCGTACAAGAAAGTCAACCCGGCCGATCAGCCCGTGATGTTTCTCGCGCTCAGCTCAGCGACGCTGCCCCTTTCGGCGGTCGACGAATGTGCTCAGACTCTCATCGCGCAGCGCCTCTCCATGGTTCGCGGTGTCGCGCAAGTTCAGGTGTTCGGCTCGCAGAAATACGCGGTTCGCATCCAGCTCGATCCCAGGGCGCTCTCATCGCGCGGAATCGGCATCGACGAGGTCGCCACGGCGATTCAGAAAGCCAACGTCAATCTGCCCGCCGGCATGCTCTCGGGAGCTCACCAGGCTCTCACCTTGCAGGCGAGTGGCCAACTGACTCGGGCCGCTGCCTACCGGCCCATCATTGTGGCGTACAGAGGTGGGTCCCCGGTGCGCCTTGAAGACCTGGGGCGTGTCCTCGACTCGGTCGAGAATGACAAGGTCGCGAGCTGGTTGAATAATGAGCGATCGGTCATCCTGGCGGTCCTTCGACAGCCGGGAACGAATACCGTCGAGGTCGTCGACGCGATCCGGGAGCTGTTTCCTTCCTTTCGAGCGCAGATGCCGGCCGCGGTGCAGCTCAACGTCATCCTGGATCGATCCGTCTCCATCCGGGCCTCGGTAAACGAGGTCAAGTTCACGCTCGTCTTGACCGTGGCTCTCGTCGTGCTCGTGATCTTCCTTTTCCTCCGCAGCTTGTCCGCCACGGTCATTCCAAGTCTCGCGCTGCCGCTGTCCCTCGTGGGCACGTTCGCGGTAATGTACCTTCTCGGCTTCAGCATCGACAACCTGTCGCTCATGGCTCTCACCCTGTCCGTGGGGTTCGTTGTGGACGATGCGATTGTCGTCCTTGAAAACATCGTCCGGCACATCGAGCAGGGTGAGAGCGTTCCCCAGGCAGCTCTTCGGGGCTCGCAAGAAATCGCGTTCACTGTCATCTCCATGACGATCTCGCTGGTGGCCGTCTTTATCCCGGTCCTTTTCATGGGAGGCATCCTTGGACGATTGCTGCACGAGTTCGCGATCACGATCGGCACGGCGATCCTCATCTCGGGCTTCGTTTCGTTGACCCTGACGCCGATGCTCTGCAGCCGCTTCCTCGGCCCCAGGAAAGAAACTGCGCATGGCCGACTCTACACACTGATCGAGCGTTTTTTCGGGGTGATCTTCCACGCCTATGAGTGGAGCCTTGCGAGGGTACTCCAGCACCGCTTCGCGACCCTGATGGCTTCGCTGATCATCATGGCCCTGACGGTGCACCTCTTCAATGCCATACCCAAGGGGTTCCTGCCAAGCGAGGACACGGGCAGCATCTACGGATTCACGGAGGGGGCCCAGGGAATCTCCTTCGAGGCCATGTCACAACACCAGCAGAAAGTTTCTGAGCTAATCCGCACGGACCCGAGCGTCAGCTCCGTGAGCTCCAGCATTGGCCCCAGCGGCTCAAACGTGGCGGGAAACGCCGGGCGGGTCTTCATCATCCTGAAGCCGCTCGCGGAGGGAAGGCCCAGTGCCGAGGAGATTTTGCAGAACTTGCGCGTCAGGTTGTCTGGCCTCCCCGGCATCAAGGTCTTCCTACAAGTTCCCCCACCGATCCGCATCGGGGGCATGTTCACGAAGAGTCTCTACCAGCTCACGCTGCTCAGTCCTGACACGGAGGTGCTCTACAGGCACGCGCCAGCCTTCGAGGAGAGCCTCGCCAAGCTGCCGCAGCTTGTGGACGTGACCAGCGACCTTCAGATCAAGAACCCGCAACTAAAGATCAACATCGACAGGGACAAGGCCTCTGCTCTTGGCGTATCGGTGGAGCGAATCGAGGAGGCCCTCTTCAACGCGTACGCCGCTCGCCAGGTCTCCACGATTTATGCGCCCAACAATCAGTACAAGGTGCTGCTGGAGCTCGCTCCCGAGCACCAGGCGGATCCTGCCAGCCTCTCCATGCTTTACGTTCGCGCGACGAGCGACGAGCTTGTCCCACTCGGTACGATGGCCCGCTTTACGCCGGGCGTTGGTCCCATGACCGTGAATCACGCCGGGCAGCTGCCGTCGGTGACGGTTTCCTTCAACCTGCGACCCGGCGTGGCGTTGAGCGAAGGCCTGAAGGCCGTGAACAGCGTCGTTGCAAACACCCTGCCCGCATCCATCTCGACGACCTTCCAGGGCGCCGCACAAGCCTTCGCGGCTTCGGCAAAGGGACTCGGACTCTTGCTGCTCATGGCGGTTCTCGTGATTTACCTTGTGCTCGGGATCCTCTATGAGAGCTTCATTCATCCGCTGACAATTCTCTCGGGGTTGCCGTCGGCGGGGCTGGGCGCGCTCATCACGCTCGAGCTCTTCCATGTGGATCTAAATATCTACGCGTTCGTCGGCCTTATTCTCCTTGTA
>SXIK01000142.1 GCA_005772855.1 Planctomycetia bacterium
AGACTCGAACGGCGACGGCACCATCGATGTCAGCGATCCGATCCTCCTCCTCGGCTGGCTCTTCAGCGGCGGGCCGGCGCCCATCGCCGCCTGCGGCGAGGGCTTCGGCGCCGGGGGCAATCCGAATCCCCGTATCATCCCACCCTACGGGCGCTTACTCAGGAGAGTCTACGCTGAATTGTCGGCCCGCTGGTGGCAGTGGGCGATCTCGCTCCCCATCGACGCCCACCCGCTTTTCGATACGGCGGACTGCGGCGCGGGCCAGGAGGGGAAGGTCTGGTTCCTCGGTGGCGCCTTCACCGGTACCGCTGCGACCCGGGAGTGCACGGTGCCTCACGGAAAGGCGATTCTGTTCCCTGTTCTCAACGTCGAGTGCTCGACCGCAGAGCCTCCACCGTTCTTCGGCGCCAATGAGGCGGAGCTCAGGGCCTGCGCGGCTGGCTTCCAGAATACGGCCACCGGGCTCTTCGCCCACATTGACGGGCACGAAGTGCAGAGCCTCGAGAGGTACCGCGTTCAGTCCCCGGTCTTTGATTTTGACGCTCCCGAGAACAACAGCCTGTTCATCCCGGGGCCCGTCTCGGGCCAGTCGGTGTCGGACGGCGTATGGATTCTTCTAGCGCCGCTGTCCCGTGGTAGCCACACCATCCACTTCGGCGGCAGCTTTCCTGGCTTCCCGATTGATGTGACCTACTACCTCACGGTGGAGTGAGGAAACTGAGTTGCCGCGGCTGCAGCGGGCCGTGCGCGTGGCTCAGGCCTCGACTCCGCAAGAGATTCTACTCACGCTTCTACTCACACCAAGAACCGGGCCGTGCCTGCGTCAGTCAAGTTGGGTGGCTTCTTGCGAAGCACTTCTCTTGAAAGAACGTCAAGTAGATCCTCAACAATCGAAGGAGTCACAAAGGAATGGCACGGCCCGATTCGGCCAGGTGAAGGCAAGCGGCAGAGGAGCCGGCCGCGTGAATATCTCATGCACGATCGTGATTCCAAGTTCACTGAGGAGCTTGACGAGATCCTGACCACTCCGAGCGCAATCATCAAGAGACCGGAGACGTCCGAAACGCAATCGAGGGGGGCGTCCCGCGACCGACCACGCTCGACAGGTCGCGAGCTTCGACAACCAACGTTGTCACTCTCGACGTCGTGCGCAGGGGCACGCTCGAGCTCGAGCGACAGGTCGTCCTACTCCGGGGATGCGTGATCCAACACTCATCGCTGTCTCGCGGCTCCTCGTGCCCTCGGATCCACAGGCACCAGCTCTCGACCAGGGAGCTCCGAGTCGTCATGGACAGGGCTGCCTCCACGGACTACCGTCACGTGCCGACCGGCACCCTCGCCGTGCTCGCCCAGCGGCTCGGGAAGGTCTTTGCCTCCCCGGCCACGTGGTACCGAGAAAGTCAACGCGCAAGTCGATGAGTTCCTCGATTCCGGTCCTCTTCGGCGTCTACTTGCGATGACGGAGATCGCGTTCTCAAGCTCGATGATCGAATCCTGGTGGTGAACGTTCAAACACCCGTGGCTCCATCTCAACACGCTCGACAGCTTCGCGTCGCTCCAGAGGCTCCTGTCGTTCCACGTCGAGGAGCACAACACCCGCCTCCCCCACTCCGCCTTCCGCGGCGAGACGCCCGACGAGATGTACTTCGGAGCTGGCGGCCATGTACCGGAGGAACTCGCGGCGCGAAGGAAAGCGGCGTACGGACGGCACGCCGATCTCGCGCGCATCCTACGGCCCGCCGGTCTCCTTGGGCAGGTCGGGACGGCTGCCCCACTCGCTCCACGAGCCATCGTAGAGGCGCACGTCGATGTACCCGAGGAGGAGGAGCGCGTTCCAAACGACCGAGGCACGCGAGCCCGTCTGGCAGTAGGCGACGAGCGTCGCGCCGGGGGGAATGGCGGGGTAGAGAGCGCGCACCTCGTCGAGCGGCCGGAAGGCGCCATCGACGACGTGGCGCTGCCAGTCGGTGCTGAACGCTCCGGGAATGTGGCCGGCGGCGTACTCGCCGCTCGAGCGGGCGTCGAAGAGGAGCACGGACGGATCGTCGAGATGAGCCGCGACCCACTCGGCGTCGACGCGGAGCTCGGCAATCACGCCCGGGATCGCGTAGTCGCTTTTGACCGGCGGCGGAGGAGGATCCCGAGCGACGGGACGGTTCTCGGCGAGCCAGCGGCGCAGTCCGCCGTCGAGCAGGCGCGCGTCAGCGTGGCCGTAGAAGGCGAGCGTCCAGACGACGCGGGACGCAATCGTGTCGGTGGCGCTGCCGCAGACGACGATGACCGCCTCCCGCGACACACCGGCCGCGCGGAGCGCCGTCTCGACCGCGGGCTGCGGCGCCACCTGGCCCGGGATGCCGTCGATCGTGGCACGGAGGATGTCCGGCGACAGGTAGAGCGCTGCGGGGATGCGCTGCGCGGCGTGCTCGCTCGCGGAACGTACGTCGAGCACCTGGAGGCCTCGGCTCCCGAGGCGCGGCTCGAGCCAGGCGCCGTCGACCGCCCAGCGCGATGCGCCGTCGCAGGTAGGCGCCGGCGGGATGAGCGGCGCGCAGCCCGGCGGGTCGCCGCCGAGGAAGAGCCAGCCGAGGAGCACCAGCGGGTCGCTGAGATCGATCGCGCCGTCGACGTTGACGTCGCCGCAGTCGGGACAGCAGATGGCGTCGGCAATCTCCTCGGGGCCGCCCACGGGCGGGGGGCACGCCGGCGCCTCGCTGCCGAGGAAGAGCCAGCCGAGGAGCCACATCGGATCGCTCACATCGATCTTGCCGTCGCCGTTGACGTCGCTGAGGAGCGGGTAACCCGCGGTCTCGCATTGCGGACAGGCCGCTCCGAGGAGGCGTGGCAGCCAGAGGAGAGCGACGAGCAGCGCCGTGAGGCGGCACGTCCGAGGGTGAAAATGGCAACGCTTCATCGTCCTGTTCCTCCGTTGCGAGTTGCCGTTCGCGGCCGCGCTCTCTCTGTCGACCGCGAGGAGGAGGCTGAAGAGCGCGACTGGTTCGCACATGTACCTCGAAACATATGGGAAATGTTGCGCAGGCTGCCCGGAGAGTCAAGGGGTTTTGGGGTGCCGGCTTGGGAGCTGGGCCGGGCGTGGGACGGAGTTTGTGGGCCGTCACACTTGGCCAGGTCAGTTGGCGGCGTGAGGCGTCCGGGCGAACGTTTCGCCCCGCGCCCGCCGACCTCGACCTCTCACCCAGGGAAGCCCTCTGCCGTGAGCACGCCTGCAAGACGCCGGTGGAGCGTGACTCCGTGGGGAGCCCGGGCGACATTTCCTGCATGTCTGTTTTCTTGTTTATACTGCATGCTGCCAGAGATGAGACGTTTCGCAGCCTGCGAAAGGTTGCGGCTGCTCGCGCCATGGGCGCCCGGCGCCCATCCAGCACCGAGGAGGGGGCTTGCGGCGAGCTGGCGGAGCCGCAAACGGCTCGGAGGCAGCCGGCGCCAGCAAGAGCTGGCGGCTCCCGACAGCCTGGCCTGGAGGTGACTCGCAGCGTGCGACCGGAGGGGCCGCGTGGCGTTGTTGCCTCCGCCCTCGCTCCACCCTCGCTCCGCTCGGAGGCGAGCCGACGTGGGGGGAGGGTCCGCCACCAGCGGAAACGAGCAGCAGACTTGAGATGGTCCTCCTCTGCCCATTCGGAATGTCTCACGTATGGGCGCGCGAGGTTTTCTTGTCTCCCCGTTCCCCCACATAAACCTTCCCATCTTTCACCACGACCACTGGCTCCAACTTTTGTGCTCCCACGCGCACCTCATCACGCGCATCGTGGAATGTGAATTCGCCGCGCTGCAGATCCAGCAACACCGCATCACCACACGCGCCGACACGCAACGTGCCGAGATCGTCGCGCACCAGAAATCGCGCAGGCAGGCTCGTCACCTTGGCAATCGCGTCGTCCAGCGATACGCCCAAGTGCAAGAATTTCGAGACCGTTGTGGCGAGGTCATACACAGGCCCTTTGTAATTGTAATAATGCAAATCGCTGGAGATGGTTTGCGGCGAGAAGCCCTGCGCCAGTGCGGTTTCTGCAACACGCCACATGAAGCTGCCCTTGCCATGCCCCACATCAAAGCTGACGCCGCGCGCAACTGCTGCCAACACCGACTCATGCACGCGCCCCTGCGGATTGAGAATGCCACCGATCACCGAATCATTGAAGCAGTGCGTCATCACATCGCGCGGGCGCAAAAGGTTTACGATGTCGTCGGTGTGCTCCGTCCATGCGTCTTGTGGATGCACCATCATCGGCAACTGCGCGGCCTCAGCCACATCGCGCGCAAGCAGCAACGGACGGAAACCGCTCGCCTCGCTGACGATGGCCCCGCGCGACAAGCGTACCTTCACGCCGAGAATTACATCGCGGTTGGCTTCGATCACCTTGAGCGCCTTCTGAGTGTCTGCCCAGCGAATGTCGTCGAGCTCGCCGACTTCCATCGCCAACATCCCTTGTGACGAAATATTGAGCAATGCGAACAGGCGCGTCTGACTCAGCTCGATGATGAACTTGCGCAAACCCGCAAACGTGTCCGCGCCCGCCGAGCCAGCATCCACTGCCGTTGTCACGCCACGCGCGATGCAATATGGGTCGGCGGGTATGCCGAGATGCGACACGCCCTCGTACACATGCACATGCAAGTCAATCCAACCCGGTGTCAACAGCTTGCCTGTGCCATCAATCACTTCATGCGCTTCACTGGGCGCAATCGTATCTTTCACCGCAGCAACATGCTTGCGTGTAAAGGCGACATCTTTGCGCGCATGAATGTTTTGCGCAGGATCAATCAAAGTAGCATTACGAATCAATAACTCGTACACGATGTTTTCACTCTCGAGTTTAATAAGCTGCGAATCCTGCGCATATCCACGAACAAAATTGGCGAAGATGCTCAGGATTCGCGGTTGTGGCTTTCTGTAGCCCTCGTAAAGTCTTTGCCGCGATAATTGATCCTGGAGTTGGAGGAACTCGCCTCATCCTGATCCTGAGACTGTCGAGCACGGCGGATCTCCATGGCGCAGATGCTATCCCAGCACCCGCAGTGTGTCACGCGGCAGAGGCGTGGACCAGGACGTGAGTCTCTTCCTTCGCAATCAGTGCCTCAGGAGCGAAAGGAGGCCCAGCGGTGGCCGTCCTCACCCCGCCATCCCGTCTCGGTCCCCATCGTCGCCCTTGTCTCAACTACTTGCGCCAGACTTGGAAACAATCGCGGCTCGCGAAGCTTCATCCGCGAGCCGTGATCTCCCCAGAGAGCGGACCCTGGGGTAAGGCGTGGTGGAGGTGGAGGAACACCTTTCGAACTCGCTCTCAATCGTTTGGAGCTTGTTTTGTAGGTTTTTTCAGTGGTGGAGAAAAGTACGCACCCCCTGCTTGGCGGCAGTCGAGTGGCTTTGAAGCGTGGACCCCGTCCCGG
>SXIK01000143.1 GCA_005772855.1 Planctomycetia bacterium
CCACACAAACAAGTTGCGACTCAATCCTAGATTGCTCCGAGTTGTCGTAGAGCATTTGAACCCGTCAATAAAAGAATCTTGGAGATACGCGCCGAGTTGAGCGCGGTAGTTCTGAAGGGGTCAGGCGTCATGGGCCTAAAGTTCGAACTGCTAATTTACTCTTTGTGTTTTCCGCTTTCCGATTTCGCCTTGCCCCTCACCGTTTACCTCTTACGAAATCCTTTTGACTTCCCCCAACCAGCGGCCATAGAATCAGGCCTACGATTCGAACGGCCTGAACGTTTTGAACGATTTAAACTCGGAGGTCTTATGTCCGAACACCTCGTGCTAGAAATTTTTTCCGACTTCGTTTGACCCTGGTGCTACCTCGTCACCGGGCGTGTCGAGAAACTCAAGAACGAATACGGCTTAGGATTGAAGTTCACCAGCTTTCCGCTCCATCCGGAGACCCCGGAGGAGGGCAGCGTGCGCGGGCCGGAGATCATCGCGCGCAACGGTCGAATGAAAGTGAACATGGAGCGCGAAGGCCTGCCGTTCAACGCCGAGCGCAATATGTCTTTCAATAGCCGGCTCGCCCAAGAGCTGGCCACCTGGGCGGCGACCAAAGGCAAAGCCGAAGAAGTCGCCAACGCGCTGTTCCGCGCCTACTTCGTCGACGTGAAGAACATCGGCAAAGTGGAAGTCGCGATTTCCTGTTTCAAGGCGAGAATGTGCTGGCGATCGAAGGCCATAACGTAAGCGTGTCCAATGCGGACTTTGTGATGTCCTTCGAGCTCGAGCCCCTGCAAAGCGTCTGTCCAACGGAGTTGACCTGCACGCCGAACAATAATAGTAATTTCGTGGTTATCCGCTGGAAGGCGTCAGCGGCTGGCCCGTTTGAGACCTTGCAACTGTTTCGAAACAACGTTGCCATTTCTCCTGGACCCAGGGTTACGGACGTGGCCTACGTGGACCAAACGCCGGTGCAAGGCTTGAACACTTATCGCCTCGAGACGACGCTTTGCGGGAGTAAGTGTAGCGGTGGCAACGCGGTTACCTGTCAGGGGGAGATCACTCCCCCTGGGGCCAAGTTCCATCGAGGTGACGCGGATGACAACGGCAAGCTGGAGCTGACCGATGCGGTCCGGATTCTTGCATTCCTGTTCACGGCTGGGCCACCTCCGACCTGCGCCGATGCGGCCGACGCCGACGACAATGGCAAGCTGGAGTTGACGGACGGGGTCAGGATTCTCCGTTTCCTTTTCCAGGGCGACGTCGGCCCGGCACCGCCAGGACCCCCTGGAGATGGCGTTGCCTGCGGAACCGATCCGACCCCCGTGGATGCCGGGACGGACCTTGGCTGCGTGACTTACACGAAGTGCTAACCCCCGCCTCCAAGGGATACCCAGACCAGTTGCGCCAAGCCCTTGCCACTCCGTTGATTCTGTCCATGCGGCGGCGGGCGTGTTGCAATCGTTCGCGGGTCGGCCCTGACTCACGCCGCCACGAATGAGAAATTTTGAAGCCTGCCCTGAGACGGCGCCAGCGGTCTTGCTGCGCCGGAGGCGCCGATGGTGGGTGAGCCTTGGCCAAGATGGCCCAATCATGGCCGCGCGGAGCGTCGCTCAACCAGGATCATGACTCGCAAACTCAGCCACATCGCGTGCGACTGATGGGATGACACCACCCTGGACAATTCCCTCATCAACGACGCAGCCCGGTTGACTGAACGAGACTTGTGCCAGCTTTCCAGGGCGGGCTTCACAGCTTTTCTTCCCCTTTCCACCCGAGGTTCAGCCAGTTGGTTCGGTGGTAGGCGTGCACGGCCTCAAGGCTAACCGACTCCGCCTCCTTCGTGGGGTCCACGCCCGACGTGCGACGCATCCAGTCCCCCATGGTCTCGTAGGTTGGGCCGTAAGGCAGTTCTTTGAGGACCGGGATCAAGGCCGAGATCGGACGAGCATGCCCACGTTTCAGCGCGCCTGTGTACCAGCGGAAGCAAAGGTACTCCGCCACCGCCTGCCGCACGATTCGTTCTCTCCCCGAGAGATTCGCTTCGCTGTCGATCCTCTCGCCGAGCCTTACCTCCTTCCGCCCCTGTGCAAGCTCACCCTCGGTGATTGCGATATAGCCGACCGGTGCCAGCTCGACGAGGGCCTTCTTGTCCCTCAGGCATGCAGCCATCGCCTTCGTGGCGACGATGCCGGCGATACCATCCGCGATCCACTGGCAGCGCGGGTCGCGTTTGACCAGGCGCAAGCCTCCCACGTGCGGATCAGTGAGGAAGTGCTCCACATACTCGTGTGTGAGTCCAAAGACGAAGCTCGAGGCATGCTCCTTGTGAATCTCACCAGCGATGCTCGGCACACCAAAAGCCATGCCGCTTGCGGCAGGCAGATCGGCGTCGATCCGTGTGGCGCGCAGGTCGGGCACGGGGCACACGATAACGGTCAAGCCGAGTTGATCGGAGACCCCCAGCTCCGTCACAATCGTCCACTGTGCAATCCCGGCCAGGCGATGCGCCTGCTTTTCATCCCTGGGAGCCTCACCCTCCGGGTCGACGCCGTGTAGCTCGATGGGCACCGTGCCGGAGCGCCCCACAAGGATCTGGGAACCTCGCTCGCGGACAATCGCATCCCGTCCGAAGACGATGTGGTACGGCTCCGATTCGTGGGGCCCGCCGAAGCCGAGTGCGGTCGTGATCGGGTAGGGTGTCGTCGGAGAGGCGCAGGAGCTCGCGAGGCACAGGAGAGCCGCGAGAGACAGCAGCCTTCGCGACTGGAAGACTCGCGGAGTCGGCTCCGCTCTTTCGGAAGGCACCGCGAGCTCTGGCCTTGCGTGGTGACGCATCAGGAAAATACCAACAAGATCGGCGCAGGTGGTCTTCATGGATCAGGCGAGCCCCAGCTTGTGGTGAGAAAGTTGCTCCGCGCCGTTCTGGGTCACGAGGTAATTGTGCTCGAGTCGGACTCCGCCTGTTGGTGCGCCGTAGAAGCCTGGTTCGAGCGTGACGACCATGCCCTCTGCCAGGACGCGGTCGCTCTTCGGAACGAGCTCGGGAGCTTCCGGGTGGCAGAGGCCGATCGCATGGCCGGCGTGGTGCCCCAGCTCGCGTTTGCCCCCAAGGCCCGGAAAAAGCCGGGGATCTCGGATCGTGGCGTCCATGGCTCGATGGACCTCGCTCACAGGCACCCCTGGCTCAAGAAGCCCCTCGGCGGCCTTCAGGGCCGCATGCACGAGCCCAAAGTGGTCCTCTTGCTCTTGCGTGGGCTTGCCGCCCGCGACAAGCGTGTTGGCGATGTCACCCCGGTATCCCTCGACATAGGGAAAGAAGTCGAGGATGACGAGCTCACCATTCTGGATTTTTCGCGACGTCGGCGCTCCTCCGCCCTGCGCGGCCCTGGGGCCGCTTGCGAGGTCGCACATCATGACGAAGGGGGTGCCGGCGGCCAACACTCCGTGAGCCAGAAGTTGGCCATAAAGCTCCAGCTCTGTCATGCCGGGCCGGAGGATGCCGCGAGAGGCCGCGTGCATCGCCTCCGCCGTTCGCACGCCCCGACGGATCGCACCGAGCTCATCCGCGTCCTTGATTTCCCGCATCGTGCGCAGAATCAGCTCGATTTCTAGCCAGGTCTCAACCGAGCTGGCGACTTGATGCGGCAAGTGCCCAAGCTCGGCGCAGGCCTTGCGAGTCCGCAGCTTCTCGAGACGCTGTCGCACAGCATCGGCCACCAGGATCGCGCGGTTTTCGGCCTCGCACTGGCAGGTGTACCACTCTGTGGTGATGACCTCATCCGCTGCGCTCAATTCTCCGGGATCGAGCCAGTTGTCGGTGAAAAGCGTTGCTGCTCCGGTCGGCTCCAGGAGGAGGAAATTGGAGCTTTGGAGGTTGAGGCTATTGGGAAGAGGATAGAAGTTGGCGAGATAGAGGAGGTGTTCCGGCCTGTGAATCACCACGGTGTCCCAGGCTCCGGCTCCCAGCGTGCCGTCAAGCCGCTCCAGGAAGCGCCTCTGGCGGTCACGGCAGCCTTCCGTCGTCAGCATTCCGTTGTCCTTGGGTTCTTGCGCAGAGCCGTGCTCGATCGTTACTTCTTGAGATGGAAGATCGCCTCGACTTCCGTGGCGATGTTTCCCGGAAGCGACCCCATACCTACCGCGGAGCGGGTGCCCCGACCGTGATCGCCAAAAATCTCCACGAAAAGATCGGAGCATCCGTTGATCACGCGGGGGTGATGCTGGAAGTCTTCCGAGGCGTTGACCATGCCGAGGAGCTTGACAACCCGATCCACGCGGTCGAGCGAGCCCAACACTTCTCGGACAGTGGCGAGGATGCTGAGGCCGGTTCTTCGCGCTGATTGATAGCCTTCCTCGACGGTGAGGTCCCTCCCGACTTTTCCGGTGGTCTTGACACCTTCAAGGGGCGCCGGGCCGTGGCCGGAGACATACAGCATGTCCCCGATGACGACTGCGCTCACATAGTTGGCGATGGGCTTGGGTGCCTTGGGCAAGACGATGTTCTTGTCGAGCAGGTTGTTCTCAGCGGATGACATACAAACTCCGGGGGTGGTGCTTGGACGAATTGACGGCAGCGTATCCTATCGACGGCGTTTCATTCTTCGCAAGGGTTTTGAGGGGGCGCGGCCCGCACGCACCTTGAGATGATCCGTGAAGAGGCTCTGCCCCGGAAAAAATCTTGCTCTTGTCCCCAGAACCTGTTCGAAGGCCGGCAGCACTCTCTGGTATTCTTCTCCATCTATTCGTGAGTCCCCCCCATGTTGCCACTGCTTTGGTTACTGGTCGCTCTCGGCGGCGCGCTTCTTGCGGCTTCCCTTCGGGATTGGCTCCCGTATCTGGTTGGAGGAGTGCTCGCCTCCGCCCTTGCCATCTGGGTTCTCGTGTCGACCCTGTGGCCCTCAAGGCCCAACCGCAATTGCCCGAAGTGTCATCGGGAAGGTTTGGTGAAGATCCGTCGAAGTCAGGCTGGCGTGCGGTGCGAGCTTTGCGATTTCCGCGACGACACGATGCACGTCGCTTACCTGGATGATTGGTGAGGATTTTTTCAAGTGAATAACGAGACGCTCTCGATGGTCGCGAAGGTGTTGAATACCGCCGCGCTCCTTGTGATTGGGTACGGCCTCCTTGTCCGGCGCAAGCCCAGCGTGCACATCCCGGTCATGCTTTGTGCTTTCGCGATGGACACCATCAATGTGCTCCTTGTGGAGATCTATGCCCGTTCGACAAAGGGTGCTGGCGCCGTGGAGCAGACGGTGGGGCTCATGGGCGGCTCCGGCAGCATGCTGCAGTACGTTCATGTGTCCACTTCTGTCCTCTGCCTTGTGGGGTACGCCGTGGCCATTGTCACAGGCCGCCAGCTACTGAAGGGTGTAGGGGGGCGTGGGGCGCACAGGGTCAACGCCACACTCTTCCTGCCCACCCGGCTCGTGAGCTACGTCACATCGTTCTGGATGTGATCACGGTCGGCTCGTGAGCGCTTCGAGCCAGGTCTTCCCCGCGATGTGAAGCTTTTCGTGAAGTGGCAGCCCGGGTCTTCGAGTCAAGACATCAAAACCTTGCGCCTCGATCCGATCGAGGATTCTCGAATAAAACCGCTCGAGGAGGACGGGGCAGTATCGTGACTCGGGAAGAACCATGGGATAGAGCGGCTGCGCGGCGCGGAAGTGGGACCTTGCCCGCTCGACCTCGAAGGCCATGAGTGAACGGAATCGGCTGTCGACAACGCCCCTTGTGAGGTTTTCGACTGAACAGCCAAATCTTTGCAGATCCTCCCCGGGTAGGTAAATGCGGCCTCGCTTCAGATCCTCGGCGACATCCCGCAGGATGTTCGTGAGTTGCATGGCGATCCCGAGTTCGACGGCATACTCTCGCGCGGGGCCCTGATACCCAAAGATTTCGATGGAGATGAGGCCGATTACGCTCGCTGCACGATAGCAGTACTGGTAGAGATCATCAAAAGTCGCATAGGTGTGAGTGTCCAGGTCCATCTCCATGCCGCGCAGGAGTTCGAGGAAGGGCTCGAGGGGGATATTAAATCGGCGGATCGTGTCCCTGAGAGCGGGGGCGAGTGGATCATTCTCGGGCGCAACCGGGCCGAGAAGCGCCTCTAGCGCCTTCAAATCTTGGCGTGCCTCCTTTGGGCTCTTGGGCCCTCCCGTGGAAGAGCCCGTGGAGCGTACCGCGTCGACCGCGTCATCGGCTCGGCGGCTGAAAGCGTACACTGCGAAGATACTCTGGCGGCGCTTGGGCGGCAGGAAGAGGAAGGTGTAGAAGAAGTTCTTGGCCCGCGATCGCGTGATCCGCCGAGCGTGGGCATACGACGCAGCCACAAGCGTCCTGGCTTCATCCGATAACGGTTCTCTTCCGCTCTCCACGGTCTCCGAGGGGTTTTTCATTGCGGGCGTATGGTATAGAGTGTCGCACCCTCATGAAAAGCTTCTTCTCCGCTTTCGGCGAGTTCGGGGTCTTCGCGGTTCTCGTCTTGTCCCGGGTCTTCTCCGGGCGCTACTCTTTTCGTGCGCTCACCCACCAGATGCACCGAATTGGGGTCGAGTCGCTTACTGTCGTGAACCTCTGTGCGTTTTTCATCGGGCTTGTGATGGTCGTCCAGACGCAGTCGATGCTCAAGCGTTTCGGCGCCGAGACCTCGGTCAGTATGGTGGTCACCGCGAGTTTTGTTCGGGAGATTGGACCCGTCTTTGCAGCGATCATGTTCGCCGGGCGTATCGGGACTGGAATTGCCGCGGAGCTCGGATCGATGGTGGTAACCGAGCAGATCGATGCCTACAGAGTTTTCGGAGCCGACCCCGTGGCCCGCCTCGCGGTACCACGAATCCTTGCGACCACCCTCATGCTGCCCGCCTTGACCGTGATCGCCAACGTCGTCGGTATCTTCGCCGGTTTTCTCATCGTGGTCTTCCAGCTCGGGGAACCCGGCGTGCTCTATCTGGCGGGAGCCCTGGAGGTTCTCACGAGGATCGACGTCTTGTCGTGCCTCGTGAAAGGCGTTGTCTTCGGACTCACGGTCGGCCTTATTGCCACCAATGTTGGCTTCCGGACCGAGCGGGCCACGGAGGCCGTGGGCACCTCGACCACCCGGACGATGGTGCAATCCGTGCTTGCGATTCTCGTCGTCGATCTGGTCATCACGAAGACAATCCTTCTGGTGGGGGACTGAGAGTCTCATGGGTCCGGATGGGTTGAAGGCTGGCGGAGGCGAGGAGGTCTTGCGGATCGAGGGCGTCAAGCTGCGCTTTGGCAAGAAGGTTGTCCTCGATGGCGTGGACCTGCGGGTCGCGGCCGGTGAGAATCTGGCGATTCTCGGGAAGAGCGGCTCGGGGAAAAGCGTGCTCCTCAAGATCATCACCGGGTTGCTCGAGCCTGACGAGGGGCAAGTTTTCCTCTGGGGACAATCGATGGTGGGCCTGTCGGAAGAGGCGTGGCTGCCATTTCGGCGCCGCATGGGGTTTGTCTTTCAGTCCGGAGCGCTCTTCGATTCACTCACGGTGCGTGAGAACGTGGCCTTTCCTCTCCGGGAGCAACAGGTTCATTCCGAGGCGCAAATCTTCCGGATTGTTGAGGAGCGCCTCGAGTGGGTTGCTTTGCCCGGAGTTGCTCACTTCCGCCCCAGCGAGCTTTCTGGCGGCATGCGTCGGCGCGTCGCGATTGCGAGGACTCTTGCTGCTGACCCCGAGTTTGTGCTTTACGATGAACCGACAACAGGTCTTGACCCCATCACGGGTCGGAAAATATCCCGTCTTATGCGAGATATGGACAGAAAGCTCAAGAGCACCTCGATCCTGGTGACGCACGACCTTGACTGCGCTCGCGCCGTTGCGGCCCGATGGGCCTACCTGGCCGATGGCAAGGTTCTCTGTGATGGCCCATCCGATGGCTTCTTCTCGAGCGCCCACCCGGAGGTGCGGGAATTCCTCCTGGGGGAGGAGTCGGCACGGAACTTGCCCCATCGGAGCTTGCCCGAAGGAACCAAGCCAAGGCTTGAGGCGAAATGAAACGAACACACCTGGCAACAGACTTCAGCGTCGGTTTTGTCCTCTTTGTGGCAACGGTCGTCGTCATCGCAAGCCTTTTTCTCGTCGGCGACGGGAAGAACATCTTTGCTGACCACGTGGAGTACGTTGTACGTCTGCCGACTGCGGGTGGACTCAAATTCGGCTCAAAGGTGTCTCTCGGCGGAGTGATCGCAGGCTCCGTGACTCGAATCGAGTTTCCGAAAGAGCTCGACTCGAGCGAAATTCTTGTCACGATTGCCATGGAGAGGGCCTACCGGGAGCGTATCCGCCAGGACTCCTTCGCCTCCTCGGAAAGTCAGGGTCTCCTGGGAGACACCCTGATTTATGTGAAGCCAGGCACCTCTGGAAATCAACCTCTTCTGCCCGGATCGACCATAAGGTTCAAATCCAAGGGAATGATCGATTCCTTCGCGGGTGAGGAGATCACGGAGAGCACAACAGACTTGATCCGTACAATCTCTTCCGTCTTGAAGGATATCGCCAGGGGGCAAGGCACGCTCGGTCAACTCCTCAAGAACCCCGAACTCTACGATAACCTGAACTCGTTCACTCGTTCCATGAGTGCACTCACCGTGCAAGTGGAGCGGATCTCGACGGAGCTTGAGGGGGTGCTGAGCGAGGTGAGGAGTCAGAAGGGATTACTTGGCCAGCTAATCTTCTCCGAGACGTACGCGCAGAATCTCTCGACAGCCTTGAGCGAGGCCAGCGACTTGATCTCTGGTCTGCGCATTGCGGCCGACGCGGTCAGCTCGGGCAAGGGTTCGGTGGGCAAGCTGATCCACGAGCCGGACCTCGCCGACTCGGCAAAGAAGGCGCTGGACGGGCTCTCCTCCGTCGCCGCTCGTGCCAGTGCACTGATCTCCAGGGCGGAATCGAGTCAAAGCGTTCTCGGGCGTCTTGCGACCGATGGCGACCTGGGACGTGGATTCTCGACCCTGGTCGACCGGCTGGAGAAGAGCGCGTCCGCGCTCGAGAAGATCCTGGCGCAGGTGGAGCGAGGCGAGGGTTCCGTTGGCATGCTTGTCCATGATCCATCGATTGCGGTAAGCCTGCGTGATCTCTTCCGGGGAGTGAGCGAGTCGAACGTCGTCCAGAGTGTCGTGCGGAACGCGGAACAGGCAGGACGGGACGTCTACCTGCGCGATGAGAGCCTGGCCCGCCATGAGGCGGAGGAGATCCTCAGGCTGCGGGGGCTGCGCCGGGTGCGCGAGGACTCGAAGCCCGCGGAGGGCAAGGCAGTGCCGGCAACCGGTCCCGAGGAGTCCAGGAAGAACTGACCTCAGTCTATCCGCGTCACGACGCACAAGGAGAGCGATGGGACGAATGATCAGAAGGGGTACAGGAGCTGTCAGCGCCTTCGTGATCCTGGCCCTCGCGGGCGTGGCGCCAGGGTGCTACTTCTTCCCGGCATCGGAACGGGAGTATTTGTCCCATGCCGATTTGCTCGCCGCCGCTGCGAAGGTCTCGGGATTTACTCTCCCGCCCAACCTGTATCGGCTGGTGGGGCTTGATATCAGCGAAGACTCCATGACCGGCCGGTACCGGGGTCTCGCCTTCGTGGGCGACCATGCGTGGGTGGTGAGATTCTCCGAGAAGTCGAGCGAACAGGATCCGGTGGCACTGGGCGACGTCTACTCGCTCTTGCCCCTGATTCGGCAAGGCCGCGACGGGTTTGAGATCGTTGAAGAGGGTGAGCGTGAAGAGTTTGGCACGCGAGTCAAGCTCGTGCGGTACCGATTCGATTCGCCGATTCGGGATGGCACGGGAACCCCGCTGGTTGCCCATGGGATGGTCGCAAGCCTCCGTACCGCGATCGCCGGGTTTCCCGTCGTTTACCACTTGAAGCTTGATAATCATGGCGACCGCGACGACGTCAATTGGCGGGAGCTGCGTCCCTTCGTCGAGGCCGCAACCGGTCGCTGAGTTGCTCCTGCCTGGATTCAGGCGCGGAGCCCCGGTGTGGAGGCAGGCCACGACGTCGCTGCGATCGCATGACCGCCCCCTGGGGCTTGTCAAAAGGCTTGTTGGGCACCGTCCGAGCCTATTTCCCGTAGGTAGATCTTATCGCAAGCTCAGTGAGCGGCTTCAGGCCGAGCGTTTTTCGCATGACAGAGCCAGTCTTCTGCAACCAGGTAAAGTAGGATTTGACGTCGGTTCCGACGTTGAAATGTTTGATTCCCATCTCAAGAAAGGGCTCGAAACCCTGAGGTTCGTGCAGCTCAACGCGAGGCACAACCCCCATTCTGAGTGCCGCTTGAATCATGTGCTTCTCGGCTGCCTTGACTTCTGGATGCTGCATTTGCCCGGTCAGGCCGATGCTGTTCGAGAAATCCGCCGGGCCGAATTGGACCATGTCGATGCCGGGTACGGCCAAGATGGACTCCAGGTCTTCCATTGCACCTTTCTTTTCGATCATCACCGCGATCACGATCTTGTCCAGCGAGTCCGCCCAGGCCTCAGTTGCTGGGTCAACGACCACGCCGGTCGATCGCAAGAGGTTCACGCCATGCAGTCCTCCCGACTTGGGCCTTTCGCTGCGCACGACGCGTACGCATTCCCTGGCATCGGCGGCGGATCGTATGTCGGCAAACAGGACTGCCTGGAAGCCCGCGCCAATCGCCCGGGTTGCGGCATGCAGGCGCGATTCCTGTTCGATCTTGATCATGCCGGTCAAGTGGTCGAACAAATCAATTGCACGGCCCATGTTCTCGAGCAGTAGGTGGTCGTAGGGCGCGTATTCTGCGGAAAATTCGACGTAGTCAAACATTCCCGAATGTCCGATGAGCTCAATCGTGGTGGGCCAGGAGCTCAAGATACGAGTTCCCAGGCTTGGCTGATCATTGTCCAGTAGTTCCCTGAGGCCATTTCGTCGCATTTGAGGCTCCTTGTAGGTTGGATTGAGGAGCTTGTTTAGTCGAAGTCGGAGTCTGATGCAACTGGGTAGTCCCACGCCTGAAGACTGGGACGCTGCGTGGCAAGTCTCCCCGGCTCTACTTGGCTGGCTTGCGAGCGCTGGCTGTCGGCTCAAGGGGGTGAGCCGGAGGATTTCCCCGAGGGGGCCTTCGTCTCTTGCGTCCCGGGCCAAGCTGCGCTACTGTCTGGCCGCATGCGAAGTGCGTGGTTGGGTGGATTTCTCGTTGTCATCAGTGCGTCGTCGTCTGTCTCGGCCGAATCGATCGAGCCCGAGGTACGGCACATCATATCCTCCAGTGGCTTTCGCCCCTTTGAGGTGGCTGTCTTCATACTCGGTGACGCGGGCCAGACCCTGGCAGCGATCAACGCCGCCCAGCCCTTCAAGCCTGCGAGTAATCAAAAGGTCTTGACCACGGCAGCAGCCCTCAAGTTGCTCGGGCCAGGCCATACCTACAGGACTTCGCTTGGCGCCACTGTTGAGATCAGGGAGGGAAAGGTGGAGGGCGAGCTGGTGCTCCGAGGCACGGGGGATCCCAGTATTTCCTCGAGGTATTACAAGGGCGGGCCGGCGACGCTTTTTCGACAATGGGCTCGCGAGCTTCGCGAAAAGGGGCTGTTGAGGGTTACAGGCGGAGTCGTTGCCGATGACACATTCTTCGATGACGTCCGCCTTGCCCCCAGCTGGGATGAGCGACAACAGGAGACCTGGTATAGCGCACAAGTGAGCGCACTTACCCTCAACGACAATTGCGTCGACGTCATCGTGACGCCCGCGGCCATGGGGCGCCTTGCCAGGGTGGAGATCGTTCCTGCATGCCCCTTGATTGAGGTTGAAGGGGCGCCCCAGACGGTGCCGGGGGGCAAATCTCGAGTCGTTGTGCACCGTAAGCCGGGGACGAATCATGTCAGCGTGAGTGGCCAGATAGGCATCAGTAGTCCGACCTGGAGGGGCAATGTCACCTTCCATGACCCATCACTCATCTTCGCCAACACGCTCATCCTGGCCCTCAAGGAGGAGGGGATCCAGGTCGAAGGGCAGATTCGAAAGGCGCAGAGAGACGCAGATGGCAGGGGCAGTCCCTTGGCGCCCAGGGTTCTTGTGGCCCTGGCGGAGCACTCATCGACCCTGCTACAGGACCTCGGTATCATCCTGAAACGGAGCCAGAACTTGCACGCGGAGATCCTCCTGAAGGTCCTCGGCGCCCATCGTGGAGGGGAAGGAAGCGTCCCGGGTGGCGACCGGGCCATACGTGAGTTCCTGAAGACAAAGAAGATTCCGGACACGGGAGTCGTCGTCGCAGACGGTTCGGGTCTGTCGCATCAGAATCGGGTGACCGCTGCGGTGCTTGCGAAAGTCCTTCACTCGATTCGATCGGAACGGTACTTCAGTGACTACCTGAAGTCACTGCCCATCGCGGGGGAAGATGGTACCCTGGGCAAACGGTTTCGCAGGAGCCCGGTTCGGGGAATGCTCCATGCCAAGACGGGCTATATTCGAGGTGTGTCGTGTCTTTCGGGATACCTGGTTCGCGACAAGAAGACGGCCTCTTTTTCGATCCTCGTCAACAGAGAAAAGGGTGGGATCGGCGGCGCGAAGGCGCTTCAAGAGGCCATAGCCGAACAGGTCTACAATTCACTGGGCAAGTAGCCGCCTGCTCAAGAAGTCTGCGCGGGTTGCGTCAGGCCAGATGGATGTATTTGAGGGGGCTGGGTCGGAGGGGAGCGCTGAGGTCGAGCGAGGCAACTCCGCACTGCCTGTTGATCTCGCCCCCAGCCTCTGGCGGCGGAGGGCTGACTTTGGGTGCCTCGAGGATTTTGGAAATTCCCTTGTTCTGCTCCTGGCGGACCGTTAACATCCTTTTACACTCTCTGGGCAATGTGTTAAGGCTTCTTTTCAGTGCTCCCGCCTCGCCGCGCAGCCGTAGTGCGGCCGATTTTGGGTGTAACTCCTTAGGCCAGTAAGAAATGGGACAACAGCCAGGGCTATCTGGCTCGGGGACATCCCGGGCTCACGCCAAGCTCATCATCCGGGAAAGTGGAGCCGAGAGGGTCTTCGAGCTCAAGGGCCGGACCTCCACGGTGGGGCGTGCCAGCGATAACGACGTCACCATTGACGACATCAACTCGTCGCGTCGCCACTGCCAGATCGACCGAACCTCCGGTGGGTATGAGATCGTGGATCTCAAGAGCCGTAACGGGACTCTCGTCAACGGGATTCTTGTCCTACGCAAGGAGCTGCGCCCCGGCGACTGTATCGAGATCGGGAAGACCCGCATGTTCTTTGACCACGTTTCGAGCGAGTTTTCAGAAGAGACGATCAATCTCTCCACGGACCACTTTCTTGAGCCGCTCGGTGGGCTCGAGGGTGAGGACCAGCTTGAGGTGCTGAAGAAGGAGCGCGAAATCTTCCTCAAGCTCCTGGAGATCAACCGGAACCTGAACTCTCGCATTATCTTTTCCGACCTTCTCGATCAGATCGTTGACACGGTGGTTGAGGTCACGGGAGCCGAACGAGGCTTTCTCGTCCTGGCAGAGGGGAGCGATTCGGTGATTCGGCGAACGGTCGTCTCGCCCACGCAGGAGGAAAATTCCCGGAGCGCCGAGATCGCAAGAGACTCCAATGAGAGTGACTCTTCCACGAGCGGCACCGTGCTCTTGCGACGCGGGGAGCCTCGTGGCGATGCGCAAGATGACAGCCGTGAGGAGCTGCACTTCAAGGCCGCGCGCAACATGGACCGCGAGCCTGTGAAGGCGCCCGAGTTCAAAGTTTGCCGCGCGATCGCCAGGGGCGTCCTCGAATCGGGCCGTGCCTTTCGAACGGACGATGCCGGCAAGGACCGACGCTTCCAGGGCATGGCGAATGATCAGAGCCTCAACATGAGGGCGGTACTCTGCGTGCCCGTCCGGAGTGGAGACCGGATTGTAGGCGTGATCTACGTTGACAACCGATTCAAGATCGGCGCGTTTACCGAGAACCACCTCCGCTGGCTCGAGATTCTGGCTCATCAGGTGGCCGTTGCGATCCGCAACGCGCAAAACTTCGAGGAGCTCCGGGAGAGGACGAAGGAGCTCGAGGAGGCGCGCACGCGTCTTGAACGCTTGAACCTTGACCTTGAGAGCAAGGTGATCACGAAGAGCTTGCAACTTGAGGAGGTGATGAAGCTCATCCCTCGTGACCGCCCGAACCGCTTCAAGTATGACTACACGCCGATCATCACACGCAGCCCGAAGATGTACGAAATCTTTGGGCTGCTCGACAAGGTCACTGATTCCGCCGTGCCCGTCCTCGTGCTGGGCGAGAGCGGCACCGGCAAGGAGCTCATTGCCCGGGCGATCCACCAGAATGGCCCTCGCAAGGCGATGGCGTTTGTGAGTGAAAACTGTGCGGCGATTCCCGTAAACCTGCTGGAGAGCGAGTTCTTCGGCCACGTCCGTGGCGCCTTCACCGGTGCTTCCCGCGACAAGCGGGGTCTCTTCGAGGTGGCGGACAAGGGAACACTTTTCCTCGATGAGATTGCCGACATGAGCCCCGCCATGCAGACCAAGTTCTTGCGCGTTCTCCAGGAGGGTGAAATCCGGCGAGTTGGTGGGAAGAATATTATCAAGGTCGACGTGAGGATCATCTCCGCCACCAACAAGAATATTTACGAGCTTGTGCGAAAGAGCGAGTTTCGCGAGGACCTCATCTACCGCATCAATGTCATCACGATCACCCTCCCACCGCTTCGCGACCGCAGGGAGGACATCCCGCTACTCATCGACCATTTCCTCGAGCAGATCGCGAAGCGCTCGGGCGAAAAGAAGAAGACGATTGACCGCGAGACATTCCACCTGCTCTATCAGTACGACTGGCCAGGCAATATCCGCGAGCTTGAGAATGAAATGGAGCGGCTCGCTGCCCTGAGCGGCGAGCGGATCGAATCTCACCTCTTGAGCGCGAACATCCAGGCGAAGGGTCAGGACAGGGCGGTCATGGCGGGCGGCAAGGCGCTGAAGGACATAGTGGCGCGGACTGTTGAGGATGTGGAGAAGCACGTGATACGCTCGACGCTCATCGAGGTGGAATGGAAGAAGACGCGTGCCGCTGAAATTCTGGGAATTTCAAGGCCCACCCTCGATACCAAGATCGAGAAATATGGTTTGAGTCGGGACCCGGATCCAGGCGCTCCGGGCGACGGCCGCAGGCTCGACGACAGCGATGAGGCAGCGGAAGTAGCTGCGTCCGAGGACTCTGGCGGAGGTGCGGAAAACAACTGAACGCTCCGGCAGTGCTTCTGGCGTCCTGGGAACACGGGTGCGCGCAGGCGGGGCGAGCCTTGCGCTTCTTTCCGCTTCCCCCCTCCTGCGCCCCGGCCGTTCAGCTCGGAGACGCCGCACCGAACTCGACCACGAGGAGCTCGATCAGGCGTTGAGCGGGTGCGCCCGACTTGATTTGTTTGTCGACCTCGTAGAGCTTGTCGATGAGGCGGACGAGCTTGCGCGGTGAGAGGGCCTTCAATTGCTTTTCAAATCTTACGATGAAAGGCTTCGTGACGATCCCCGCCGCAATCCATTCGTTCGGGCCCGATCCCTCCAGCTCCATTGCATGTGCCCGGCGTAGAGCCCGAAGACGCGGGAGCAGGGCGCCCAGGAAGAGGAGCGCGATCGTCGTTGGCTCCGTTGTGACGCCACCCTTTTCGTTGTGATAGCCCCGTGTGAAGAGGCGCTGAATGGCCTCAACAACCTCGGCCCGTTTCCCCTGAAGGAAGAGCTCGATGGCCTGGAACACGGAATCCTCTCGCAGGTCTCCCACGCTCTCCTGGATCACGTTCTCATCGACCCTCTTCGAGCCGCGCGAGGCGAGTAGGGTGGCGATCTTCTCGAGCTCCTCGTCAATCACCGCGAGATCCGTTCCAGCTCGCTCATGAAAGAAAAACGCGACCTGTGGGCTCATCTCGAGGCCCTTTCCCTTCGCGTGGCCAACAATCCAGTGAGAGAGAGCACTGTCCCAGGCGGGAGTATTGCGGTCCCAGGGCGGAGGCCGGTCATAAGGCTGCGTGCACTCGACGATCCAGGTGGGGGAGTTGGCCACGGATTTTGCGAACTTTGTGCGAGCGTCGAGCTTGTCTTCAAGCACCAGAAGCAGGTGGCCTCCCGAGAAACCCTTCTCGAGGTAGGGGAGGAGCGATTCCCCGTGTGCAGAGAGAAATGTTTCGGCTCGCTCCACCACCACCAGACGGTGAGTGTTAAAGAAACTAGGAGTTTGGAGCTCGTCGAGTACCGTCGCTGCCGACAGATCCTCTCCGCCGCGCTCCTTCGCGGGCGCCTGAAAGCGGCTCACTTCTTCTGCTCGCCCCTCGAAGAGCTCCTTCGTGAGGCGTTGGACCACGCACCCCTTGAGGAAATCGGCGTTTCCGGCGATGACAGTGACCGCTGGCAAGGGCTTCAGGGTCTTACCTTCCATCAAGGCCTTGAACGAGATGGCCTTGTCCCTGGGTAAGACTTTCTTGTCTTTCTCTGGAGGCATGCGGTCTTAGTGGAAGACGGATGAGTGTACGACTCGGAGGCACTTGTCTGAAACGACCTCTGCATTGTGGTGTGCCGCGGCCGCCAGGGCAGCTTCCGAGGAGGATCCCGGCGGCAGCCAGATCGTTCGGAGACCGAGCTTCTTGACTTCCTCAATGATCGCAGGAACGTCCTCGGCGCGGCGGAAGACCGCGACGAAGCGGATGGTACGCAGAACATCCTCCGGAATTGCACTGAGGGATGGGTAGCAAGGTTCGCCCAGAATGCTCCTTGCGGCGGGGTTGACTCCGACAATCTTGTAGCCGTGAGCCTGCAGGTACTTCGAGATCGAATGGCTGTCTCGCTCGGGCTTCTCGGAGAGGCCCACGATGGCGATCGACTTGGCCTCGGTGAGGAGTTGCTTCAAGTCCGCGGATGTTTCCAGAGTTCTTGCGTTCATTTCACAATCTCCAGGGCTCTCAGTATTTCGCTGGGTTCCTTGGCGGCCAGGAACAGTTCGTGGTGCTCGGGGTCCAGGATCAGCGAGGCGAGCGCCTTGTAGACCTTGAGGTAGGTACGGTCGTCGTAAGGCGGCGCCGCCATGGCAAAGAAGAGGTGGACGGATTCTCCGTCAGGTGCCTCGAACGGGAGGCCTTCAGGGGAACGGCCGAAAGCCATGACGAAGCTCTTGACTTGCAGGGTGCGTACGTGGGGGAAGGCCACGCCATGGCCCACGGCGGTCACGGCTTTTTTCTCGCGGTTGTGAAGGTCGCGGAAGAGGCGGGCAGGGTTCGCGACCTCACCCGTCTCGACGAGAAGCTCGCACACCTCGTTGATCACGCCCTCGCGAATGCGGCTCAAGTTCTGGCGACTCTTCGGATCGAAGTCTTCGGGGGCGTCGTCGGGGAGAAGCTTTGTCCTGAGATCCAGACGTACCGCCTTCTCGGGCAGATAGCGGCGAAAGCTCATGCGGGCCTCGATGTTAAATGCGTTCTCATGAAGTGGGGATTATATACCGCACGCGGGCAGTGATGAGACCTTTTGCAGCCTGCGAAAGGTTGCGGCTGCTCGCGCCAGAGGCGCCCGGCGCCCCTCAGGCGCCGAGGTGGGGGAGGCCGCGTGTCGCGGCCGTCGTGGGGGTGGGGCCGCCTCCCCCACCAGCAGAAACGAGCAGCAGACTTGAGATGGTCTTCCTCTGCCCATTCGGAATGTCTCATGTGTGGGCGCGCGAGGTATAAATGCGCGCTGGGAAAGTCCAGCCGAGCTTTGTGGCTCGCCAGCCTCGCGTGACGATGTCATCGATTGACTTGCTGCGGGTCCGATCTTACGATGCCTGCTCAACCAAATGAAATTCGGCCCCGTAGCTCAGTTGTATAGAGCGGCTGCCTCCGAAGCAGCAGGTCAGAAGTTAGAGTCTTCTCGGGGTCACCAATATAAGTCAGACTGAGACCCAAGCTTGGGTCACCCGCCTCGAGGCGGTGCGGTCGTAACAAGGATCAAGGGACCGTATCCATTCCGTATCCACGGGTGCGGTCCCTCAACTTGGAGACCGTACCGATGTCCAAGAAGGACAAGCACGAGGGGCCATCGTATCGAAGGCAACGGGATAAGAAGCGCGATCGCGCATTCGTGGACTTGGGTGGAAACCGCATCTACCTTGGCCTGTGGGGCACCCCGGAGAGTCGCGCCAGATTTTCCCGAGTCGTCGCGGAGTGGAAATCCTCGGGAGCGCAATCGACCCATGGCTGCGAGGACCTGACCGTCATGGAGGTCTGCGCGAGATTCTGGGACCACGCCGAGTCGTACTACAAGAAGCCCGACGGCACGGCCGGGAGCGAGCTGCGCAACTATCGCCTGGCGATCCGGCCCGTCAATGAGCTCTACGGCGACGTGCCGGCGAAGTCATTCGGGCCCCTGGCCCTCAAGGTGATTCGGGACCGGCTCATCACGAAGGGGCTGACGCGAAAGAGCCTGAATCGCATGGTTGGCCGTATCAAGAGCGTCTTCAGGTGGGCCGCGAGCGAGGAGCTTGTCCCCGCAAGTGTGGTCAGCGCTCTCGACACCGTGGAGGGGCTGGAACGGGGGAGGTCCGGGGCCAGAGAAGCTCCACCAGTGCGTCCGGTGGGGCAGGTAGCCATCGGCGCGGTGAAGGACCATGTCTCACCAGAAGTCTGGGGGCTGATCCAGCTTCAACTCTCGACCGGAGCCCGATCCGGCGAGTTGGTCATCCTTCGGCCGTGCGACCTGGACATGTCAGGCGAGGTCTGGACCTATAGCCCCGCGGAACACAAGACATCATGGCGTGGGCATGAAAGGACGATTTATCTGGGCCCCCGGTCGCAGGAGATCCTGAAAGCCTTCCTCCCGGGCTGCGGGCTCCAGGAGTACGCCTTCAGCCCGCGGCGAGCAGAGGCACGGCGGCGCGAGAAGATGCGCGCCGCGAGAAAGACTCCGCTGTCGACGGGCAACGCCCCCGGGACGAATCGCGTCAGCAAGCCGACGATAGCCCCCGGCGATCGCTACACCCCGATCTCATATGCGCGGGCGGTGGCTCGTGCCTGCAAGCGCGCCGGCATCGACCCGTGGCATCCTCACCAATTACGGCACACGAGCGCAACTCGGATCCGGAAGGAGTTCGGCATCGAGACGGCAAGCATCCTGCTCGGGCACCGGCATCCCGACATCACTGCGATTTATGCCGAGGGCGACCGAGGGAAAGCGATTGCCGTGGCGGCGAAAATAGGCTGAGATCAAGGTATCCGTAGCCCCGAAGGTGGCCACCTGAAGGGCGAACCCCAGCGACCGGAGGCGGCTCGTCACCTGGCCGTGTCGGTCGCCGGGGACGGAGATTTTTACAGGTGACAACATGGCAAAGCACGGACCGTTGGCGGTCGATGGCTTTCTCGCAGATCTAAGGGAGTGCTTTCACGAAGGATTCCATTCGGCGCCTTCTTTGAGGTACGCGGTTATCGAAGGCGTCGGGCGATACTGGCCCGAAACGGTGGCCTGGCTGGAAAAGGAACTCGCGCAGGGGAAGCCCGAGGGAGAGCCGCGTATCGAGAAATTCGCTGCGCAGTTCTTCTTCGGTGAAAGTCTGGAACAGTTGAAGCTGTTTCGATCCTGTGCCGAGCTCGCCGTGAGGGCCATCAAATCAACCGCGCCTGATCTTCGTCTTGGTCTCCCAGAGCCGCACTCATTTGCAGGCGAAGAAGCCTTCGAGCACGAGTGGATGTTCTGGGTCCTTGCGTTGAGCGCCCGGGCCAAGAGCCCCTTTTTGAATGTGATTCGGTTCCCTCTCGAATTTCGCGAAGACCCCGATGGCCTCGGCGAGCTTCTCTGGCTGCCGAGCGGCGGGATTCCAGCGCGGTACGTGCCGCCGGATGTGGCGTTCACGCTTCGAGGGGACGCAACCCCAAAGGGGCCCCCAAAGGAAATAGTGCTCCTCGATGCGGATGTCTGGCACGCATCGATTGCAGCTCTGGGGGCATTGCCACCATCGCCAAAGTCAGCAATACCCCCAGATTTGAAACCGCGGCATCGACCCGTGGAGTACGACGAGGACCATGACAAGCGAATCCACGACGCCTGGCATAGTAACCGCCACAAAACGAAAGCCGACTTGGCGAGCGCGTTTGGTATCACCCTCCATGATGCGAAGCTGGCTCTTGACCGACATCGAAAACGCCTCGAAAAGATGACCTCGGAATAGTGTGTCAAGGCTGAGCTTTCCGAGGGCCCTCCATCGCGACCCTATTTTTATAGGGTTCTGAGCATGCCATCTCGGAATAACTCCTCGGAATAAGTATTCCTTCCGAAGTTGCCCTGACAACTCCCTCAACATCAAAAACTTGAAGGAGTTGCCAATTATGCTCGGTAGTGAAAAGCTATATACACTCGCACAGGCCCCTGGGCTGCTGCCACGGGTGGGGACGCGGAAGAAGAGGATTTCAGCGTGCACGCTTTGGAGGTGGGCGACCAAGGGCGTGAGGGGTTGCAGGCTGGAGACGCTGCTCCTGGGAGGCAGGTACTTCACCACCGCAGAGGCTCTTGACCGGTTTGGCCATGCCGTCGCCGGGACAGCAACGGCGAGGGTGCCTGAGAGCCCCGCCGCAGGGACAAACGAACAGCAGCCTCGCAATCCCCGCATCGATGCCGCAACGCGCTCGCGGAAGGCCTCAATCGAGCGAGCCCGGCGCAAGCTCCAAGCCGCGGGAATCTGAGTCAGCCGATTCGCCACCATCAAAAAAGGGCGTCAGCAACCTGGGAGGGTTCACGCTGGCGCCCGAGGAAGAGCAATGCAAACGATACCCGAAGGACCGCTCATAATCCATCCGCGCCAGGTGGCCGCTCGCCGGCGGGTGGAGGCATTGATCCGCTCGAGGCGCCGGCAGCTCGCGCAGAGCCGTAGACCCGAGCGCGACCCCGAGCACGTCGCGGCGATCATCGAGCGCCTGTTGGCTCGGCTGAAAAGGAAGGTGGAGCGATGAGTGCCGATCACTACTCGGCGGTAAGCGATGCTGTCGGTGCGTGGAATCGACACGACGACGCAACGAAAATGCGAGACCTATGCGCAAGCGCTACGGCCTTCAAGAATGGCCTGCGCACACTTCTCGAAAAGCTCCAGCCCATCCTTCACGGTGGCGCCGAGCCGACCATTCTTGACGCCGTTATTGCCCTCCAGTCACGCGGTCATGAGAGGGATGCGCAGCTCCTCAGCCAGATTCTCGACGACCGCCCACAAGAGACGGACGAAGCAGACGTCGAATGGCCAGCCCCCTGCCCGAAGGCCGCATTTCACGGGCTCGCTGGCACGTTCGCGCAAAGCCTGAGCCCCCACACTGAAGCCGACAAGGTTGCGCTGCTCGGCTCTGTCCTGTGCGCTTTCGGTGCAGCGATAGGACCCAACGCCAGGGCCTTCGCTGGCGACGACGAGCACCCCGCCCGGCTCTACTTCGGACTCGTCGGCCGCACATCGAAAGCAAGGAAGGGCAGCTCGTGGAGCCCGGTGCGGGAGCGTATGTCAAAAGTCGACCCGGCATGGGCGGTAAAGGGAATCGTCTCCGGTCTCGCGAGCGGCGAAGGGTTGATCGCTTGCGTTCGCGACAGCAAGGAAGGAAGCAACACAGAGAGCGCGAAGCATGTGCTCTGTTTCGAGCCCGAGCTTGCACGAGTGCTTCAAGCATCGAAGAGGGAAGGCAACACACTGAGCGCGGTCGTTAGAGATGCGTGGGATCGCACGACACTTCGCGTAATGACCCGAGGCGACCCACTTCACCCCCGGTGTCAGGATAGTTGCCGCCTCTAGGGCGGCAACTTCTTCCCGCCGGTAGGCGGTCACCCCCATGGGGGTGAAAACCTTATCGGAATCGAGTTTGGTTGCCTTTTCTATAGCTCCCGGGGGCGGAGTAAGGATACTCCGCAGTGAAATATTCAAAGGGGTTCAAGGCTCGCATGGTTCAACGCATGCTCGGGCCTGACCCCATCAGCGCAAACAAGCTCGGCGAAGAGACCGGCGTTTGCCAAAGCACGCTGTCCCGCTGGTCGCGGGAAGCTCCCGACGA
>SXIK01000144.1 GCA_005772855.1 Planctomycetia bacterium
CAATGTGTCCATGGCCGACGACGGATTTCTGAAGCCGGGTCAGTATCTGCTCCATGATCGCGACTCGAAGTTTTCCGAAGCCTTCGGCGACACGCTTCGGGCGGCTGGCGTGAAACCCGTCAAGCTTCCCGCGCAGAGTCCTAATTTGAACGCCTTTGCCGAACGCTGGGTCCGATCCGTAAAATCCGAGTGCCTGGACAAGGTGATCCTCTTCGGCGAAGCCTCTCTCCGGCGGACTCTCAGCGAGTATGTGACCCACCATCACGCGGAACGAAACCACCAAGGGAAGGGTAACGACATCCTCTTTCCACAGTCTACCCGCGAACAACCCCGTGACGGGCCAATACGCTGCCGGGAAAGGCTCGGTGGAATGCTCAGGTTTTACCATCGAGGTGTCGCATGATTATTTTGAGCATACGGGATCCCTGAGGATGCGCCCCCTCGGCAGCGCGCCCCGGGATGGGGATGAGCTCCAGGCCGGGCCCCCCTCGCCCCGGTGGCACCGGCACCACCACATCAATGGCCCGCCGGCGGGGCGAACCGGCTTGGACCGCGGTATCCGCCCTTGAAGGAGCCTTGCTCGAGGATCCCGGCAGCGCGTTTTAAGACGGCCAGGGCGATCCCCCGGCGTGATTTGCTACACGCGCGAGCCAGCGCGGCGGCCTGTTCTTCCAACCCTGGCGTTTCAAGGGGGGGCTCCACCGCAACCCGCTCGAGCTCTTGCAGCGCCTCATGAGCAAGCGTGAGCGCTTTCACGGGGACATCTTCCATGTCCAGGACCTGCCGGAGAGCTCGCTGCGCCGTAACGATTGGGCTCACGGGCTCGAAAGTACCAGTGAAGCGAGCGGGGTCAAGGCGTCTTGCGATGCACCTGGCGCTGGTACTTGGCATCCCCCGGGATCCCCGGCGGCGGCTCCCCCCAGTGGGGCGGCATGCGCTCGGGAGCGGTAGCGAGGGCCTTCACGGCCTTGCGGAGCATGGCTGCAAGTTTGTGGACGGGAACGGGGGTAGTGCTCATGGGGGCCATGGTAGCGCCCGACCCCGAACAATACCCGCATTGTGGGCGTTGTGGACTAAGGGTTGGACTAAGTCGCCACTTTGACCCCCAGAACCCAAAAAAGAAACCCGCCGTAACTTATTGTATCGGCGGGTCTTATGCTGGTGGGCGCTACAGGATTTGAACCTGTGACTCCTACCATGTGACGGTAGTACTCTAGCCGCTGAGTTAAGCGCCCAAGTTTCGTTTCGCAGGCCCGTTGTAAGTGTCTCGAGCCGCTTGCATTTCCACGAGAGGGCAGTAGTTTAGTCACGCCTTGCCGTGGATCAATCGAAATTTGGTGCCTGCTGCTCTTTCGCACGTGCTCCGTAAGCGAATGAGACTGACAGGGCCGCGCCCGGAGGCTCTGGCAGCCTCACAAGCCAGACCGCCGCGCCCTGGTCGCTTGCCCCCACCACGGGGCGGAGTTGCAGCCCTGGCCTATTGAGCGAAAGAGTGATGGAACCAACCCAATCCCCAGAAATCAAGCTGATCGCGCTCGACGTCGATGGCACGCTCCTCGATGACAGGAAGCGACTTCCTGCCGCCAACCGGGAGGCTCTTCACGAAGCCGTCAAGCGTGGTGTGCGGGTCGCGATCGCCTCCGGTCGCATGACGCCGACGATCGATCCGATCCAGGACATGCTCGGGCTTGACTGCATCGTCATCGCCTACAACGGAGGGAAGGTGGTCGGTTCTCGATCGGAAGGAAGGCACCTCATCGCTCATCGGCCAGTGCCAACCTTTGTCGCAGATCACTTCATTACCTACTCGCAAGAGCACGGCCACTTGCTCAATTTTTATCACGAGGATCGACTCTTTGCGGAAGACGGAGGGTCCCGGCGCACGTTCATGGACATCTACTCTTCCCGCACCGGGGCCCGATACGAGATCGAGGCTGACCTCGGCCGTCTACGCGGAATTGAGCCCACCAAGCTCATTCTTCTCGCGGAACCAGGCATACGGGACCGCCTTCACGATGCTTTTCGTGCCCTCTTTGCAGAGCGAGCCTTCATCACCAAGAGCGACCCAGAATATCTTGAGATCATGGCGCCTGACGTCGACAAGGGCTCCGCCCTGCCGCTCATCGCGCAGCATTATGGCATCTTGCCCGGGGAGGTGCTTGCCGTGGGCGATGCCGACAATGACCTCGGCCTGCTGCGCGGAGCGGGCGTGGGCGTTGCCGTCCGCAACGCGAAGCCGCATGTTCAGGCTGCGGCCAACTGGGTTACCGAACGTACCAACAACGAAGGTGCGGTCGCCGAAGCCGTTGAGCGTTTTGTGCTGCTGCGATAGTTACCCGGGGAGTCTCGAAACTTACTCTTCCTTGAGGCTCTTGCGCAGCGATGCAATCGCGTCGCGCAAGGTGGCCGCGCGTTCGTAGTTCTCCCCACGGATGGCTCGCTTGAGCTCGTTCTCAAGAGCGACATTCCTGGGTACGTGCGCTTCGAGCTGGGAGATCAAGTCTTCGAGACTCTTGAGCGACCGGGTTTTTTCAAACTCGAAGACGCTGTTCTCGGGGATGGAAGGCAACTCACAAATCGCGCGAATTCCGGTCTCGAGGAGACGGAGGGCTCCAGGCACGTCGTCGTCCTCCTGGATCTTCAAGAGAGCTTGAGCCATGCAGCTCATGCGAAGTATGTACGGGCGGTATTGCTCGAGGCACTCGACTTGTTCCTTCGTGGCGTGCTGGCCGACGAAATCAAGCAACTTCAGGTTGCGGCGGGTATCCCTGGCGCAGAGTTGATATTCATGGGCCTGAAAAAAAACCAAGTAGCGATAATAGTAGAGAAGACCTTCCTCCTGCAGTCGGAGGAAGTCCTCGTCGCTCAGGGAGAGGTCTTCACCGCTACGTCTTCTCCGCCTCGCTTGCTCCTGGTAGTAGTCGAGCCAGGATTCCTGGTTCATCGGACGCTTCCCATCAGGGCGGCCGTCGATTTCGTACTGTTCGATGCCGAGCGGAAGTCGAACCTGGAGAAACTCGCGGCCCGAGTCCATCTTGACCCTGCGGACCGTCTTTGCTGCGTTGTATTCCCACTCCGCGAGGATCTGCGTGAGGTGCTGATTTTTCGCAAGCTTGTTGCTCTTGCGCCTGCCACGGGGGGCACCATCTGCCAAGTTCTTGTTTTCGTTCCCTTTGCGCATTCTTGTCTCCCTCGCAACTGGCTCTGGCGGGTGCCAGCGACCTTACGTCACCACTGTTTTCATTGTATCCACTGCGCTTCCTGGAAGCCAGCGAAGGGTGAAAGGGTGTTGCAAGAAACTTCAGGGGCGTGAGGGGGGTAAGTCCGAGGCGCGAGAAGCGTCGCCGCTTTGCGACGGACCTGGTTTGCGGGCGCGCGGTCTTCCCTGTCGGGCCCATCAGAACGGACGTTTCCCCTGGATCGACCTGTGGCGTGATGAGGCCAGGTTCCAGGAGCCTTTTTTCTCCAGGGCTGCCTCGACTGCTACCCTCCAGATCGGCTGGAGACTCTGCGTGCGATGTTCGAAAAACTGCACCTGAAAGCTCAGCGCTGCCTTCCGGTGATCGGGGTCAACCTTCACGTTCAAGTCGGACACAGCAATGCGCAAACGGAATTCCCCTGTAGTGTCGTCTCGAGTCGTGAGATAAAGCCAGATGAGAAGCTGCTTCACTTCGTCCCGAGTGGCCTTTGTTGTCTCCTCGACGTAATTCTCGTCCATGCCCGAGATGGCTCTAGAGGGGCTCCCTTCGTTGAAGCCATCCACCATCGCAGATAGCATGTCGCGAATTCGGGTTTCATCGGAACGAAGGAGCCGGAGGCCGACATAGAGGACGAGAGCCGCCGCCACGATTCCGATAATTACTCGTGGAATTTTCAAAGTTCCTCTTACCTCATGCCGCGGAGCGGCCGATATTCCCGTGGAGATGTCGACACACTGGATAACTCTGTTTCGGCCCCTGGGCATTGCCCTGGGAATTTTCATCTTACTGAATGTTGCCCTGGCGCTGGAGCGCCCAGAGCTGGCGGCAACCCATATTTGGCTTCACCTGCACTTCAGTGAGCCAGCGCTCTCCCTCTTCGCCGGTGTGCTGGGCAGCGCATTGTTCGTCCCTCATTCGTTTGCCAGACGTCGCGCCGTGCGGGCGGCCCTGGTACTCATCTTCGCTGTTTTTCTCAGTCTGGCAGTGGATAACACCGCCGCCTATTACGAGGACCTCGCCCGGGGACGCTTCGAATCGGACTTTCCTGCGCCCTTCAGCGCGGCTGTGGTCATCCTGCTCCTCATCGAGCTGGCTCGCGTCCTTTGGTGGCAAACCAACGATGCCTTGACGCCACCTCCTGCCTGGCTCTTTTTGAGATCCATTCACGTCGCTGTCGCGTTCTTTCTGTGGATCCTCGCCCACGTGTTGACCTATGGGCACGTGGACCACCGGCGACCTGCTGACGCGGCGGTGATCTTTGGCGCCAAGGTCTATGCGAATGGGACACCGTGCGTGGCTCTCGTCGATCGGCTTGAGACGGGCATCGAGCTCTTCGCGAAGGGGTTCGTCCACCACTTGATCCTATCCGGCGCGGTCGATCCCAACGGCCAGAGCGAGCCGCAAGTGATGAAAAGATACGCGGTGGGGCGCGGCGTGCCGGAGTCCCGCATCATCGTCGACGAGTCCGGTGTCAACACGAGGGCCTCTGCACTGAGCGTGGGGGCGATCCAGAGCCGCCTTGGATTCGGGCGACTCCTGGCGGTTACGCAGTACTTCCACTGCGCCCGCGTGAAATTGATCTTCGATCGAGAAGGCACCTCTTGTTCCACCGTGCCGACATGCTCCACCGAAAAGGACTGGCGCCCATCGCCGGCAAGGCTGAGCCGCGAGGGCTTCTTTCTCCTGAGGGAGGCGGCGGCTTTCCCCTTTTACATGATCTATTATCGGTGAGCCTGTTCGGATGGGGCCTGTTGACCCTTGTTCAGAGCGAAAAACTCGCAAACAGGACGCTTCGACGGCCGGGATCGCTCCACCTGAGGCCGAGGTCCGACCCAGAGTAGGTCGTCTCGAATGTTTCGGCAAACTCGACATGAGTGACCGCCGAGAGCGTGGGCTCCGGGCGCGAGTTGTTCCCGCAGATTGAGTCGCAGTGGCCATCCGGCGGCATCGTCTGGATCGTTACTTCGGCAACCCCTCCAAGCACCAGTTTGACCTGCTCACCTTCTCTTTGAAAGGTGATCTTGCGCTTCTCGATCCTGACGATCTCCTTCATGCACATGGGCGCCAGGGTGGCCGCCATGCTGACGAGGGCTTTGCCTTGCTCCTCGCTCGCATTCTCGTCGATATGGACAACTGTTCGTACCTTACCCTCCGTGCTCGTGGAGAGGGTGCCCTCGGAATCGAGCACTGCGGCGATGGTCAAGTCCTTGAGCTCCACTCCATCCCAGGAACCGCTGCGTACGCACCATGCCAGGACCGCATGGTCGCCACCCAGAGTGGTCCCCCCGCTTTCGTGGTAGGGACGGGTCCACAGGTTACACGTGCGGGTCTCGATGTATTCGCCCAGGACCACAGGCTCCGAGCCATGGGCCAACACGGCGACGAGGGGGGACGAGACCGCCGCCAAAAGCACCAGCTTCAAGAATCTCATCATGCGCCTCTTCTCCGGAACGTGGACTGTGGCTATTGTGCGAGTCAGGTCGGAGGGCGTCAAGGAGCCGCAGGGCCGAGGACCTACCAGCCCATCAAGAGAAGTTTGCGACTCCGGGAATCGGTGTCATTGTGCGCGTCCGGGCCCTTACTTTTCGCGATCGAAGGCCCCGAGCCCTTCGGGAGGCTCAGTGCTCACTTCACTTGCCAATGCGCTCCATGAGCTGTTCGAACCTTCGACCGTACTCGATGTAGGTGCGGTAAGAGAGGTCCGGATCATCAGCTTCCTTCCCCAGGTGGATCACGCTGGTGATATGCGGCTCAATGGAGAACCCGCAGCCATGGCCACGATCGAGAATGTCGCTCACGATTTTGCGAACATGGCCGCTCCCCTCGCCCGGGAAAACGGCCTTCTCACTGCCGTCGGGCCCCCGAGCGTAGTCCTTCACATGCAAGTACACGACGTGTTCCCTCACCTCACGGTAGTATTCCCAGGCATCCTGGCCGTACTGGAACGGGTTGCCCGTATCGAAGACGAGCTTGAGAGCGTTTGAGCTCACCTCGGACAGCAGCTCGAGCGTCTGGCGTGGCCCCTGGCCCGCCCATCCGCTGCAATTCTCGTGAACGAGCATCACGCTACCACCCTCGGCCATCTGCGCGAGGATCTTCATCCGCCGCACTACTTCCTGGCGCCAGCCGGTGTCGGGGAGAGCGTCTGTTGAGTTGGGCCAGCTCATGCACCGAATGAGCGGGGTTCGGAGACGATGCATGCGGGGTATGGCACGGCGAAGCTCAAGGAGGTCTTTCTCGAAGTCTCCGTCGATCGCCCGGGACCAGTTGGCAATCTGGGAAGCGAAGCAGGAGACCTGCAGGCCTGCGAGGTCGAGCGCATCCGCCGCGGTGAGGAACTCGTCGTCGGGGAGGTCGGTCAGGTTGATGCCGCCGATGTTGCGGAGCTCGATATGCCTCCAGCCGAGGTCCCTGTGTGCCGCGATCTGCCCGGCGAGGTGGGGGGAGGCTTCATCACTGATCCCGGAGAAGAAAATGCGTGAATCCATGGGGCTCCTGCTGAGAATTGTCGAGTTGCGAGGGCAAAGGGGGGACCGCGTTGCGGGAACCTCGGCTCCTTCACCCGGCATGTTCCTGACAGTTTAACCTCCGTTTGTTACAATCCGGCACCCATGAAAAACGTGCATTGGCGAGTCGCCACAGACTACATCGGGGCGGGCAGATACCTGGCCGGCCCGGACCGCGTGATCGTCGGCACCGATTACGGTGTACAAAGCGTTGCTCGATCCCGAGCAGGCCATAGCTGGAAAGCCAAGTTGGGCTCCAGATGCGTCGGCGTCATGGCAGGGGAGGGGAAAACGATCGTCGCTGCTTGCGTGAAGGGCCTTTTCGTCCTTACCGAGCTTGGAGAGGAGCGTTGGGGTTCCCATTCCTTCAAGGAGATCGTGCATGAGCCACTGGCGTATCGCGACGGGGTGCTGCTGACCACGTGTGCCGCCATCCATTTCGTGAAGGAGTGGAAGGGCAGCGAGTGGCGCTTCGACTTTCCGGAGGTGCTGGGGGCGAGCGTTGAGAAGATCCGCCTCGTCAACCTCTTCGAGCTTGACGGCCATCTCGTGGCGGGTGCGGTGGACTATGACAGCGGTATCGGTCGCGTCATGGTGCTGAATGGCAAGACCGGGAAGCGCCAGTGGATGAGCGACCCTGGCCCGATTTCGGATCTTTTTCCAGCAGGGCAGGCGGTCTTCGTGTGGTCCCAGACGGGATATGGAAAGTTTGAGACGCGCATGACAAGGCTCGACGGGCACGAGATCTGGCAGAAGGACTTCGCCGGCATGGGTACGGTCCGTCCAGACGGCACGCTGGCGATGGTGATTGGCTCGAACGAGTCGCCCGAGTGGGACGACTGGGAGTACAGACAAATCTCGCCGAGCGGAAAGATTGAGGTGTCCCTGCGCGGCAACGGCAGAACCGCCGTGCGGCCCATGGTGAGAAAGGACGGAACGGTCTACTTCATTGGAAGCGTCCTTCCGGTTGACCTTGGCGAATCGCGCCTGGACTACACGAGCTTCTTCGCCATGCCTCAGGAAATCGTCTACCAGCACTTGATGGGGATCAAGACTCAGCTTCCCGAGTACGAAGTCTTCCTGCATCGTCTGCGTCCACAGGATCCCTCGCCCGAGGTGATTTACCAGGTCTCGGGCTCCTACTCGTTCGCAGACCTGAAGCTCCTCGGCAACAATGAGATCGTTCTTGCCGATGGCCAGGACCTTCTTGCCGTTGAAGGTTGAGCCCGGCCCGCGGAGGGGCGCTCCAGCTGAAGGGAAAACAGTTGCAGACTTTGTGTTCGGGGTTAAACAGTGGTGCCTCGCCATGCTCTGGCATGCTCTCGATTGCGAGGATTTCCTGTACGACTCGGATTTTGATCTCCGACAGATAGGTCTCTCATGACGGCAAGAACACGTGCGTGGATCTTGGTGGCTGTCCTTTGGGTCGTTTTCACGCTGAACTATCTTGACCGTCAGGTGATTTTTTCGATCTTTCCGCCGCTGAAGAAGGACTTGAATCTGACCGACTACGAGCTGGGGCTCATTGGTGCTGTTTTCTTGTGGGTTTACGGGTTTCTGAGCCCGTTCGCTGGCTACCTGGGGGATCGATTCAGCCGCAGCAAGATCATTGTGTTCAGCCTGGTGGTCTGGTCGCTGGTCACCTGGCTTACCGGGTACGTCAGGAGCTTTGGAGAGCTGATCCTGGCGCGCGGATTGATGGGAATCAGCGAAGCGGCGTACCTGCCGGCGGCTGTGGCGCTGCTTGCGGATCACCATGACAACAAGACCCGATCTCGCGCCATCGGAATGCACCAGAGCGGAATCTACGTTGGTATCTTGCTGGGTGGAGTTGGCGGAGGGTGGATTGCCGATCGTTATGGTTGGCGTAGCGTCTTCACATTCCTGGGCTTGGCTGGCGTCGTCTACGCTGTCTTCGCGGCGCGCTTTGTGCTCCGCACCGGGCAGTATCACACGCCGCAGAGGCTCACCGAGAGACTCAGCATGTGGTCGGCGCTCAAGGAGCTGCTGGGCATTCGAAACTTTGTGATCCTGTGTTCCATCAACGCCGTCACGTCCATCGGATGGTGGATGGTCTTCAACTGGCTGCCCACTCATCTCTATGAGCGCTTCAAGCTCACCCTGACGGATGCAGGCTTCACGGCGACGTTCTATCTGCAGGTGGTGGGAATCTTCGGCATCTTGGTTGGCGGGGTTATCGCCGACCGCTGGAGCCTGGTGAGCCCGCGCGGGCGCCTGTTGGTCCAGGTCATTGGCCTTCTGAGCGCGGCGCCCTTCCTGTTCGTGATTGGACAGACGCACTCGTACCCAATTCTGATTGCGAGCCTGATCCTCTGCGGAGCCGGTCGAGGATTTTTTGACTGCAATACAGTGCCCGTCATGTGCCAGTTTGTTCGACCGGAGTTGCGGTCGACCGCATGGGGAATGTACACCTGCATGTCTTGTTTGTGCGCCGGTGCGTTCGTGGCGCTTGCCGGCAAGTTCAAGGAAACGTTGGGTCTTGGCGGCGCGTTTCAGATTGCAGCGGGGCTTGTCTTTCTCTGCGGGTTGTCGCTGCTGACCGTCCGGTTTGGCTCGGGACCCGAGGATTCCGGTGCTCTCTCCAGGGCGAAACTCCCCTGACGCTCTGGCGTGGCTCCCAGACTTGCTAGTGTCCTTGACAAGTTTGGTGGGCCGGGGTATCGACTGCGCCGGAGTCCGCGACACGCCCATCGGCCGGCCGGTGAAGATTGCCAGTTTGATCGAGGACAAGGCGGTCTCCCCATCGAAGATGGTGGTCTGACAAACTGGCGGGATTCCGATCTGAGCCCCGGCGTGGCAAGATTTCACAGCCTACCGTTTTGTGGTTACAATCTGCCCCTTCAGGAATGCAGCCGGTGGCCGACTCTCCCTCCCACCTTTCCGTGGAGTGGGTTGACGTGCCACCTGGCATCGAAATGGTGTTCCGGCGCCGCGCGCATTGCGGCCCCAACCGTTGTCCTCGCTTTTGGAGTCCCAAGTTAGAAAACATGAACAGGGCGAAAAAGTTTCGAGAGAAGCTGCGGCGCTCGCGGGTAGCTCCGCGAGCGCAGATATCCTCCTCGTGGGGGAGGGAGACCTCCCCCGCACCGGCCGCCTGGCGGCGTCCCCCCGTCTCCTGCGCGCTCCGGGCTAGCCTCCCGGGATCCGATGCTCCGGGATCCCTGGTCAAGATGTCCCAACCATGGCCGCGAGGAGCCTGTGCTGCGCGGAGCCTGTCGGGATCGCCTTCGATCCGGACGGCAGGACGGATGAGGAGATTCAGAATGACGTCAGGGCCAGCCGGCATGGCCGGGGCGATTTGCTGTGCGTTACTTTCGACTTCGGACAGCTCTGCGAGAAGGAGGTGGCGTGATGAGGCCATTTAGTGTGGGTCTAGTCGGGATAGGAGACGAGGTGGTGCCGGAGTATGTGGTCCAGGCGCTGCGCTCCGCAGGAATCACTTTTTCTCGGCACGAGTGCACCTCCGGTGAGGAGCTCGTAAGAGCTATCGCTGACGTGGACCTGGCCTGGGTGTGGGGCAGTCGCATGATCACCGCCGAACGGCTTCGCCTGTTGCGGAAGTGCGGAGCCATTCTGCGCACCGGCAGTGGCACCGACAACGTACCGGTGGCCGAGGCGACCCAGGACAACATTATCGTCTGCAACACGCCGCTGGCTGTGGCCGAGGAAGTGTCCGATCACGCGATCGCCCTGCTTTTGACGATTGTCCGCCAGACGGTGGCCCAGAACGCAGCGATGCGCCAGGGGCTCTGGGAACGGCGCCTTGAGAGTCACCGGTGGCACCTGCGTGGCTCGACGCTGGGTCTCATCGGCTTCGGTTACATTGCGCAATTGACTGCTCGAAAGATGAGCAGCTTTGAAGTGCGCATCCTGGTGCACGACCCGTTCATTCCGCAGGAGCGTATCACGGCCAAGGGATACCAGGCTGTTGGCTTCGAAGAGGTTCTGCGCCAGTCGGACTTCCTGTCGCTTCACTGTCCGCTCCTGGACTCAACTCATCATCTGATCAACGAGCGGGCACTGAAAATGATGAAGCCCCACGCGATCATCATCAATACGTCGCGTGGCCCGGTCATCGACGAGAAGGCGCTGATTCGAGCGCTTCAAGCGGGCTCAATTGGAGCTGCCGGGCTCGACGTCTTCGAGGAGGAGCCCATCCGTGGGGACAATCCTCTCTTGCGGATGGAGAACGTTGTGGTGTCGCCTCACTCAGCCAGCGCTTGCGATATTTTTTACGACAAGTTTTGGAGCCACTCGATCGAGACGATTCTTGCTCTCGCCGATGGCTACTGGCCGCGGTCGCCGCTCAACCGCAAGGGTCTGACCCCGCGGTGGCCGCTACGGGACCGCGAGTGGAGCGAGGAGCCCAGGAGCTACGCGAAATGAAAATGTTTATTGCCGGGCGCTGGGTGGATTCGCCCAACATGGAGCCCGTAATCTCTCCCAATACCGCTCAGGTCGTCGACACGGTTCCGGCGGCGACACCCGAGCAGACCCGGCAGGCTCTTGACGCCGCCGTCCTGGGAGCGGCTGCGATGGCCAGACTCTCGGCCCACGAGCGGTATCAGATCCTGATGCGCGCAGCGGATTTGATGACAACCCAACTGGAGGATCTGGCGCTCACGATCAGTCTCGAGGAAGGCAAACCGATCTTCGAGTCGCGTGGAGAGGTGAGCCGGATGCCGGACTTGTTACGCCTTTGCGCATTTGAGGGGATGCAGGCGCGGGGCGAAACTTTGCCGATCGATGCCCATTCGGCCGGCAAGGGGAAGATGGGCATGACGCTGCGCGTTCCCTGCGGCATCGTCGTGGCCATTACACCCTTCAATTACCCAGTTCTGCTTGTGGTTCACAAGGTCGGTCCTGCTCTTGCGGCTGGCAATGCCGTCATTCTGAAGCCAGCGCATCAGACTCCGCTCAGTGGGATCAAGCTGACAAAGCTACTGGTCGAATCGGGCCTGCCGGAAAACGCAATCCAGTGCATTACGGGTCAAGGCTCGTCGATAGGTCCGGCGCTCTGTTCCGATCCACGCGTGCGCAAGATCAGCTTCACCGGGAGCACGGCGGTTGGGGAAGGCATCACTCGAGTTGCTGGTATCAAGAAGCTCTCGCTGGAGCTCGGCTCGAATAGCCCCCTGGTGGTCCTGGCTGACGCCGACATCGAGGCTGTGGCCAAGGCGACGGCCATCGGCGGCTACGTCAACGCCGGTCAGGTCTGTATCTCAACACAGAGGGTCCTGGTGCACAGGCGCGTGTACGCGGACTTCCTGGATGCGGTCAAGAAGCCGGTCGAGTCGATCAAGGTTGGCGATCCGCTGGCAGAAGACACGCGCCTCTCCGCAATGATCTCCAGGGGCGATGCCCAGCGGGTGGGGGCGTGGATCGACGAGGCCGTCGCTGGTGGTGCACGTGTGATCACTGGTGGTGAGCGCTCCGGCGCCGTCGTCGCTCCAACCGTGGTCGCTGACGTTACCCCCGAGATGCGGATGTATCGCGACGAACTGTTCGGCCCGGCCATTTGTGTCACGCCCATCGAAGACGTCAACGAGGCGATTGCGTTCGCCAACGACAGCCGATACGGTCTGGGGGCTGGAATCTTTACCCGTGACGTCACCGCTGCCCTGCGATTTGCCCGCGAGGTCCACAGCGGCAACGTGATGATCAACTGGACACCGCTGTGGCGTGCCGACCTCATGCCGTACGGAGGCTTCAAGAACAGTGGAATTGGCAAGGAGGGACCGCGTTACGCAGTCGAGGAGATGACGGAGACGAAAACAGTTGTTTTTCACGGGCTCGAGTAGGCCAGTAGTTTTCAAACAAACCCTCGGCCATGCGAGGAACAAGGAGGGAACAACATCATGAACAAGTCCAGGGCGAAGACTCGATTGACCATGGCGCAGGCGCTGGTGAAGTACCTTCAAGTACAGTACAGCGAGCGCGACGGGAAGCGCCGCCGGTTAATTCCCGGTATCTTTGGGATCTTCGGCCACGGCAATGTGGGCGCCTTGAGTCAGGCCCTGCACGAGTACGGACAGAATCTGCCCTACTACCAGCCGCGGAACGAGCAATCGATGGTGCATACGGCGACCGGCTACGCCAAGGCCAATCACAGGCTGGCAACCCTTGCCTGCACGGCCTCGATTGGCCCGGGCTCGACCAACATGATCACGGGCGCCGCAACCGCCACCATCAATCGGTTGCCGGTGCTGCTTTTCCCCTCCGATTACTACGCCACGCGTCACCAGGGCCCGGTGCTGCAACAGCTTGAGCATCCGGTGTCGGCTGACGTGAGCGTCAACGACTGTTTTCGACCGGTCAGCCGGTTTTTTGATCGCATCAGTCGTCCAGAGCAGTTGCTCACGGCACTGCCGGAAGCCATGCGCGTGTTGACCGATCCAGTTGAAACCGGAGCGGTCACGATTGCGCTCCCTCAAGACGTGCAGGCTCATGCCTGGGATTACCCGGTTCAGTTTTTTGAGGAACGTACGTGGGAGATCGAGCGCCGGTTGCCGCAGCCGAGACGCATCGCGCAGGCGATTGAGCTGCTCAGGAAGGCCAAGCGGCCGCTCATTGTCGCCGGTGGCGGTGTGCACTATTCCGAAGCCTGGGAAGAGCTGCGAGCGTTCTGCGAGACCTGCGGAATCCCCGTTGCCGAGACGTTTGGCGGCAAGGGAGCGATCCGCAACGGCTCGGAGCTGCTGCTCGGAGGCTTCGCGGTCTGCGGGACGCCGGCGGCCGGCTCGATCGCCAGCAAGGCGGACTTGATCCTCTGCATCGGCACCCGCTTGACCGACTTCGCCACCGGCTCCCAGTCGGTGTTTCAGCACCCCGACGTGCGCTTTGTGGGCATCAATGTCTGCGGACATGATGCCTTCAAGCAAGGCGCCCTGCCGATCCTGGCCGATGCGCGGGAGGCCCTCGTGGCACTGACCCTGGCGGCCAGGGACGCAGGGATTCGTCCGAACCAGGCGTATACCCAGGAGGTCGTCGCTGCGTGTTCACAATGGCAGGACCAGGTCAAGCGCGAAGTCTATCAGCACGTCCCCGGGGAGGCCATGAGCCAGGGCGAATTGATCGGCGTACTGAACAACGCTGCCCAGGCGGGTGACACGATTGTTGCCGCCGCCGGCGCTCCCCCGGGCGACTTGCTCCGCCTCTGGGACGCCAGCAAGGGTCGCAATATCCACCTCGAATTTGGCAATTCTTGCATGGGCTACGAGAGTCCCGCTGGCCTTGGCGTGCGCATGACGCAGCCGAGAGGCGAGGTCTACGTGTTCATCGGTGACGGGACCTATCTGATGAACCCCACCGAGCTTGTCACGGCGTCGCAGGAGAAGCTCAAGATCACGGTCGTGCTCTCCGAGAACCATGGATATCAGTGCATTCGGCAGCTCCAGATGGCACGCGCCGGGCATCCATTCGGCAATGAGTTCATGGAGCGGAATCTCGAGACAAATCGGCTCGAAGGTGACTACGTGAAGATTGATTTCGCGCAGAATGCCGCGAGCATGGGCGCCCGGACCTGGAACGTAGCCAACGCTGATGAGCTGAGCCGTGCGTTGCGCGAGGCACGAAGCGAAACTCGGCCCTGCGTCATTGTCGCCGAGACAGAGAAGCATCGCTCTGTGCCTTCGTCCGGAGTTTGGTGGGATGTTGCCGCAAGCGAGGTCAGCAATGACCCGGTGACCCAGAAGCTCCGTGCTCAGTACGAGGAAGGGCGCGACCAGCAACAGCGGTTCTACTACTAGTCGGAGCAGCTTTCCTGGTGCCGCGAGGCACCCGTCATGCCGCATTCACACTTGGGCCGGAAGGGAGAAGAGTCAGATGGCCTTCAAGATCAGTATTTCGGACTACAACTTTGACTGGTATTACAAGGGCGTCTTCCAGAGCCCCCGCAGCCATCCTGGCACGGTGAGCCGGGAGGACGTGGTCACCTTCTACGGCACCCTGGATGTCGACGCGATTGAGTTCACGCACGTTTATTGGGCCGACTGTCCAGCGACCCATTTGAAGAAGCTTGCTAGCGGTGTCGAACTTCCCATCGCGTGCTACGTCTTCGGAGTCGATTTCGCAAGGCCGCCCTCCGATCTCCCGGCCGAGATTGACAGGGCCAGGCGCCTGCTCGAGCGGAGCGCCGAGATGGGGTCGCCCAGGGTCATGATCACACCGGTTATTGTCAAGGAAGGCGTCCCGCTCGGCGAGCAGCGCAAGTGGATGATCGAAGGACTGCGCGCCTCGGCCGAGCACGCGGCGAAGCTTGGCGTGACCGTGTGTATCGAAAATCTCGACTGGCCTCCCGCGCGGCCACTGACCGGAAGCGCGCAGCAGGTCCGGGACATCTGTGACGATGTCCAGCACCCATCCTTCCGGCTGATTTACGACTGCGGCGCCACGCCATTTGTTGATGATGACGCCCTTGCGGCGCTGGACACCATGAGGCCCTCGGTTGCGCATGTTCATGTCAAGAACTGTCGACTGGTCCAGCCAGGCGAAAAGATGGAGCGCTACCTGGATTCCCGGAGCGGAAAGCACTACACGGGAACCTTGCTTGATGGCGGCATCGTTCCGATTGCCGCGGTTATCGAGAAGCTCAGGAGCTCAAAATACAGTGGCTATCTATCGATCGAATACCAGGGCATCCTGGATCCTCGGTTCGCTTGCCAGCACAACGTCAGCTATCTGAAGAAGCTTGTTGCTTGCGGCTGAGCTGAAAACAGCCCGCCTCTTCCCCGTCAAGTGGAAGGTCCCCCGCGCAGCCTCGTCGAGAGTCGCTTCATTCGGCCAAAGAGGGGCCGGTGGTGAGGGGCGAGATGTTTGTAGGCTGTGAAGACGTCGTTGAGCCGATTGCACATTTCGGCAGACTTCTCGAGTGCCGAGAGCAGCTTCGCGTCGGAGGGGTGATCGGGCAATGCGGCGAGGAAGAGCTCGAAGCTGAGATCGAAGGCCTGAAGCTTGTAGCACTCCCACCCGAGCGACACCACAGCCCGGCCTCCGAGTCTGCCACGATGCAGGGCCATAAATTCCCGGGCCTCCTTGCCCTGGCCCTGCCGGAGAAGCGCCGCTGACCGCCGGATGATGATCTCCTCGGGCACTTTTTCGCCAAGGGCTGTGAGATTTTCCACCTCCTCCAGAAGCTCGGCGGGGTTGAGGAGCTTGGCCCTCAGGCGCTGGACGAGGCTTCTTGCGAACTCGCTCCGGCCCTGGTGCGCCGCAAGGCTTTCCGCCGCGGCCAACGCCCGATCGAGGTCACCCCTGCGTTCGTGAAGCCAGGACAGGTCGGCGAGGCACTCGGGGTTCGCCCCGGCCATTGGTTCGAGGATCGCCTCCGCCTCATTGAATCTACCGAGCTGCGTGAGCGTCTTGCCTCGATAACGTTGGACGGCGGCGTGCGGGGAGAGTCTGTAGCTCTCCTCGAAGTGCTCCAGGGCTACCTTGTAATGCTTTTCTCCGTACTCGATCCGGCCCGCAAGGTACTGGACGCGAGGCGAGGCGGGGTAGTGGTTGAGGAGAGTTTCCCTGAGAGCCCCGGACTCCGCCTTGTGCCCCGCGCGAAAGTGATATTCAAGCTCCAGAGTCCGTGTCTCCTGTGAGAGCGGATCTTGCGTCTTCAATTGCGCGAGGATCTCGGCCGCCTCGGGAATCGCTCTCCGGGAAAGCGCGCTCGCCAAATTTCGCCGCAGGATGACTGTGGAATGGGAGTTCATGAATTACGATATCGGCTTCTCGGGGGACTTCCAGGGCGTCGTATGCAACACAGCACAGAAAGTACTGGCTCTCATGCTCTCCGTCACCTGCTCGACGTCCGGCCGCACCCGACCGTCGTGCGGCTCGGGGATCTCGAAGATGGCCTCGAAGGGTCGGCCTCGGATTGGATCACGAAAGCCTACCACGTCACGGACGACGTCAAGAAGCACCTACACTCACTTCGGCTAGTGCTGGAGAGGCCCGCTGGCCTGGGAATGTTCGTCGTCGGGCAATATGGCGCCGGCAAATCCCATTTCCTCGCCTATGTCGCCAGGGAGCTCCAGGCGAAGCGCTTCGCACCGAGCGCTCCGGACGTGCGGACCATCTCGCTCTTGAACTTTCGCTCCGGGGTGGCGATGGAGGACATCGTGTGCGAAACCCTCGGAATTGACGCCCGGGGAGGAGACCGTCGCGTACCCTGGGAGGCCGTGGCGAAGCGTTGGCATGGCGGGCTTCTTCTGATCCTCGACGAGCTCTCGGAGTTTCTGCGCTCGAAGGCGGACCATCGACTCCTCAACGAGGATGTCCGCTTCCTCCAGTTTTTGGGCGAGTGGGCACAGGATCACCGCTTCTGGATTCTCGCCGCCGTCCAGGAAGAAGTTGAGCACGTGGGGGGGCTGGACCACGGCCTCTATCGAAAGATCAAGGACCGCTACCCCCTTCGTTTCCTGCTCACAGCTGCTCATGTCAAGGACTTGCTTTCGGGAAGCATTCTCGTGAAGAAGGAGGGTTACTCGGAGGCCGTCAAGATGCTCGTTCGCGACCTTCGCAGCGCCTTTCATGGCCTCCCGATTCGATGGGATGACCTCCTTGAGATCTACCCGATCCATCCCGCGACGCTGGAGCTCCTTGAGGAGGTTCGTGACCGCTTCTCCCAGGCCAGAGGCATCGTCGACTTCACCGTGACGCGGCTTCGTGGCGACCCGGCCCGAGGCATCGAGCCGTTTCTCGACAGGCCGTGGGGTACCTTGCTTGCACCGGATGCCATCGTCGAACACTTCCGCGACCTTTTCGAGCTTCAACCCGAGTTCGTGCCCATCGCCCAGCAGGTCTTCCCTCACTACAGGAGGCACCTTGGCGAGGTCTTCGAAACCGACGTGTTGCGGTCTCTCGCGCTGAGGGTTCTCAACCTGCTCATCCTGTTTCACATCTCGCCGGCCCGGAAGACTCTCACTGCGCAAGACGCGGCCTGCTTCCTTCTCTACAAGGCGACGCGGATAGATCCCGACCAAAATGTCCGTGTGATGGAGCGCATCTTGAAGGGTCTCGCGGAACGTGGTGGGTACGTGGAGGACACCGGCCGGGGCTTTCAGCTCTGCCTCGAGGATGACGGAGGCTCGACTCTCGACCTGTTTCTCGAGCGGGAGAAGGTTGCTCTGCGCGACGGAGGGGTGTCGAGCTTCGAGAGGCTCGCCTCGCTCCTGAGATCCGATGAGTTCCATCCCTTCTCCCTGGCGCGGGAGGCGTGGCAGTCCCGTGGTGTCAAATGGCGTTTCCACGAGAGGCTCTATTCTGTCTTTCTTGGAAGCACCACGCCGCCCCCGGCGGAGGGCATGGGATTTTGCCTGCGCTTGCCGTGGGGCGAGAGCACGCCGACGCCCGGGCTCTACTCGGTCGAGCCGGCACGGATCGAGCTGGGGGAGGAGCACCTTGAGCTTGCGGCCCTCTTGAGGGCCAAGGAGCGCCCCTGGCCCGAGAGCGCGGAGCGAAGGATTGCTGCCCGGCTGGGCGAGCGACGCGCGGTCTTCAAGTCGCAGGTGCAAAACGCGTACTTGTCGGGCGCGCTCGTGATGCCGGGCGGTGGGCGCGATGCCCTGCCACGTCTTGCAAATCCAGGCTCGTTCGGAACCTGGCTTGATCTGATTGCCGAGGTCATACTGCGCCGCAACTACCCGGCGTTTGAGCGTTTCGCGCCTGCCTGCGGCCCACTTCCGAAAGAAGCGATCCGCACGTTCGTGAGGCACTCCCTGAGCGAGGAAGGAACCGTCTCCGATGGTGGTGATGCGGTGCAGGTCGTTCGTGAGGGTTACCTGGTCCCAATGAGCCTTGTCCGGCGCAGTGGCCGAACTCACGAGGCGGCGGAGCGCCCCGAGCGCAATGAGCTCGTCCAACTCGTGCTGCCGCTGCTCGAGTTCCAGCCGTCGCCGAAGTCAGTCTACGAGCACCTCGCGCAGCCGATCTACGGGTTGGTCCAGGACCAGGTCACCGTGTTGCTCGTCTTTCTCTTCCTCTCCGGGGAGATCGACATATTGAAGGACAGGAAGTCCTATCGAGAGCTCTTCGAGACAATGCCGAACCCGATCCAGTATGACCGGATTGTCGCGGCAACAGCTCTTCGTGCGGAACAGGTTGGCGCTCTGGAGACACTCCTTGGCGGCCTCGGGATCAAGCCGCCGAGGCACTGGACCGTGATGGCGCAGCGGCAGGCACTCGCGAGGCTCCTGAAGGCGCTGCGCGAGCGTGGTGCGCCCTTGCAAGCCCTTCTCTGGAAGCTCGAGCGGTCGGGAGAAGGGCCCGAGCTGGCCGAGCGGCTACGCGCCTGGTTCCAGTCGTGGAAGGCGCTGGACGGGGAGGACGACCTCATTGTGAGCTTTGAGCGTTTCTTGAGCGAGATTGGCTCGGCGCGCCGGTTTCTCTCGACCCTGAGCGAGCTCGAGGGGCTTCCAGGCCGCATCGATCAACTTTCGCGGGAGCTGGCGCGGCTGAAGCATCTTTTTGCGCAGGTGGCTGCGGAGGACTGGCTCGAGCCCGCAGTGGAACTGAGGGTTCGGTCCATTTCGGATGCGCCCGGGCTGGACCGCCCCGACGCCGCCGAGGAGTGGATTTCCCGGGCCCGAGAGTCCTATGCGCTCTACAGGGAGGCCTACAAGTCCCGGCATGACGCCTGGTGGAAGGCTTGCCTGGAGTCCGCGGTGTGGAAGTGGAAGCAGCCTCGCCTCGCATCGAGCCGACACCTCAGCCTTGAGCGAGAGCTCCGTGAGATCACGGAGTGCATGGGCCGGGCATCGCGTGGTACTTGTCGCGGCCTCGTCAATCTCGACTTCCAGGCGCGCTGCTCCTGCGGTTTTGATGGCAAGTCGCACTTGCTCTCGCAAGAAGTGGAGCGACTCGAGGTCCTTCACGAGTCTGTTGATCGTTCGGTTCGCGACTTCTTTGCTCGTGACGAAGTCAAGCTTCGCGTGCAGTCCTGGGCCCAACAAGGCCTTGAGGATGCCTCGGCGTCGAAGGGCTATCTTGGCGGCGTCGCGTTGTTCCCCGAGGTGGGGGATCTGGAGGCGTTCGACCGTCACCTCGCGGGCGTGGAGGTGCTGAAGACGGTCAGCTCCGAGCGACTGCTCGATTTGCTCGAAGGACGAGTCTGGGGTCGTGAGACTCTGCTCGAGACCTTGCGTGGGTTTGTGAAGGACCTGGGTGTCGAACGATTTCGATTCGTGGGGGAGGAGCGTGGAGGAAGATCCAGCTGGATTGCCTGGTGCGCGGAGCTCTCGCTTCGTCATGGCGTGCCGTTGCCGGAAGGTCTTGGAACGGGCGAGCTCAAGGCTCTGGCCGATGCGGTGAGGCTGGAGTGGGTTGGGCCGCAGGCGCTCTCGAGGCTCGAGAGTCTTGGTTTTGACGATGCCGCGGTGGACAGGATCCTCGCGGGGATCTTCTCCGGTGCCGTGTCGCTCTCCTTCATCGGCGATCCTTCCCCCCTTGTCTTTGCTGCCGCCCAGGTGCTGCGACCCGTGGATGCCGAGACGCCGGAGGCTCTCGCGAAACTCTCCGAGGCGCTCTACTCGGAGCATGCGCGTCTTCTCGGGGTCGCTCGCGAGCCCTGGCTCGAGCGTCTGGATCGACTGGCTTGCCGGTTTCGCGGAGACGAGCTCCCTGGTTTGCAGAGTCTCCTGAAGGGCGAGAGCGAGTCCCAGTGGGTGGTCATCGACTGCCTGGGATTGCCTCTTCTGAGCCCGTTTCAGAAGGCGCTGTCAGCGCTCTTGCCCTCCTGGCGGCTTGCCTCGCTCCGCTTTGCGAGCGTGTCGGCCGAAACATCCACCGATGCTTTCTTTCGCTCCCTCGCAAGCGGCGGGGTCCGGCGCGCCCTGGAGAAGGTGAATTGCGTGGACTCCCTTCTCCATCAACGCTTCCTGCCTCTTCGAGACATCTCGAAGCTTGCCCTTGCGGAGCTCCAGGCAGCCCTTCGTTCCGTTCGGAAGCGGCTGAACCCTGCTCTTCCGGTACTGCTCTTTGCTGACCACGGCTTTCGGATCGAGAAGGACGGCAATGCCTATGTCCATGGAGGGTCCTCCTGGCTCGAGAGGATCGTGCCAGTCTTCGAGTTGGGCGCCCTGTAAGTCCTCCTGGTTTACGACTTCCCCGGAAGCCACTCCGTATGAAAAATCCCCGGCTTGTCGATCCGTTCGTAGGTGGGCGCCCCGCAGTAGTCGCGCTGGGCCTGGAGCAGGTTCGCGGGGAGATACTCGAGGCGGTAGCTGTCGTAGTAGGCCAGCGCCGAGCTGAAGGCCGGGGTCGGCACGCCGAGCTGGATCGCCTGGCTCAGGACCCACCGCCAGTTCTTCTGCGTGCGGTCGATTGCGTCCTTGAAGAACATGTCCAGCAGGAGGTTCCTGAGCTTCGGCTGCCTGTCGAATGCGTCCTTGATACTCTCGAGGAATCGGGCGCGGATGATGCAGCCACCTCGCCACAGGAGGGCGATGGATCCGAAGTGGAGGTCCCACTTGTACTCCTGCGCCGCGGCAGCCATGAGCGCGAAACCCTGCGCGTAGCTGCAGATCTTGGATGAGTAGAGCGCGTCGTGAATCGCAAGGAGGAACTGTTTCTTGTCTCCCGTATACCGCGCGTCGGGGCCTCGGAGGAGCTTCGAGGCCGCAACGCGCTCCTCCTTCAGGGCGGAGAGGGCCCGGGCAAGCACGGCGCTGACGATGGTGGGGGCCGGAATTCCGAGGGTCAATGCAGACTGACTTGTCCAGATGCCCGTCCCCTTCTGTCCGGCCTTGTCCACAATGAGCTCGACGAGCGGCTTGCCCGTCTCGGGATCGACTTTCTGGAAGATATCACGGGTGATCTCGATCAGGTAGCTGTCGAGTTCGCCGCGGTTCCACTCGGCAAAGGTTTCGTGTATTTCCCCTGCGGTCATGCCGAGAGAGCGCTTCATGAGGAAGTAGGCCTCGCAGATGAGCTGCATGTCTCCGTACTCGA
>SXIK01000145.1 GCA_005772855.1 Planctomycetia bacterium
GCCGTAGTTGCCTGCGCCAAACGAGCCGCCAATGATCACGGTCAGTTTCGGAACGGTGGCGTTGGCTACTGCGTGAACCATCTTGGCCCCGTCCTTGGCGATACCCCTGGTCTCGTACTCCTTACCCACCATGAACCCCGTGATGTTCTGCAAAAAGATGAGAGGTAGGCCTCGCGCCTCGCACAGCTCGATAAAGTGCGTACCCTTCAGGGCACTCTCCGAGAAAAGAATTCCGTTTGATGCAAGGATGCCGACCGGAAAGCCCCAGATTCTCGCAAAGGCAGTGACGAGCGTAGTTCCATAAAGCGCTTTGAACTGACGCAGGCGGCCCCCATCGACGATGCATTCCAGAAGCGCCTGGACATCGTAGCCCTTGCGGGGATCGCACGGGACAATGTCGAGTATCGTGTCCGGTGGCTTCAGTGGCGGCTCGGGCTCGAATGGTGGGAGTGCTATCCGCCCGGGTGTGACTGGAGAGCCCGAGCCGGAGAGCTCGAGCAGGATCTCCCTGGCCATCGCGATGGCCTCGTCGTCATCCCGGGCGTAGTGGTCGGCTACACCGGAAGTGCGGCAATGCACGTCCGCACCGCCGAGTTCCTCCGCAGTGACATCCACTCCCGTCGCCGCCTTCACAAGGGGCGGCCCACCCAGGAAGATCGTGCCCTGGCCGGCTACCATGATCGTCTCGTCGCTCATGGCCGGAACGTACGCTCCGCCAGCGGTGGAGGAACCGAGCACGACCGCGATCTGTGCGATGCCAGCGGCAGACATGCGTGCCTGGTTGTAGAAGATCCGGCCGAAGTGGTCACGATCGGGGAAAACTTCGTCCTGGAGGGGCAAGAAGGCACCGCCGGAGTCGACGAGGTACACACAGGGTAGCCGGTTCTCCAGGGCGATCTCCTGTGCCCGCAGGTGCTTCTTGACCGAGATCGGGAAGTAGGTCCCGCCCTTCACGGTCGCATCGTTGGCGACAATCATGACGGCAAGGCCGTGAATGCGTCCGATTCCGGTAACAATTCCTGCTGACGGGGCAGCGTTATCGTAGAGGTCCCAGGCGGCGAGTGGGCTCAGCTCAAGAAATGGACTGTGAGGATCCACGAGGCGGGCCATTCGGTCACGAACCAACCTCTTGCCCAGTTCCAAGTGTTTCTGACGCGCCGACGCGGCCCCGCCTCCACGTGCCAGAGTGAGTCGACTCCTGAGCTGGGTGATCAGCGACTCGTGAGCGGAGCGGTTCGATGGCATACCGCCCTTGACCTTTCTTGAACTTGGATCCATTTTTGAGGCGGGCCTTGCCATGGCGGTGGACATCTTGCGCTCGAGAGCCCACATCGACAAGCGGGCAATGATTGAAAAGCAAATTGCAAAGGAATCAACTCGTGCCGAAGATATACTGCCTGCGGTGGAGGAAGAATTCCCCCGCAACGGGCGCCTGGCGACGCCCTCCCCCTCCCGCGCGCTCGAAACGCGCCGGGCGCCTCCGGCGCCGATGGTGGGTGAGCGTTGGCCAGGATGTCCCAGTCATGGTCGCGTGGAGTATAATACAACATGGCGCAGTGTCCTTCCTGCAACTCCTTCTTGAGCGGAGACTCTGTTTTTTGTAGCCAGTGTGGTGGCTGGCTCGGCGGAGCACGTTCCCGGCGGCCCCGAAGAAAGTCACGTGTCCCGGGGGTTATTGCGGGCCTGCTCTTCCTGGCCCTGGGAAGTGTGTTCTGCGTTCTTTGGATCTCGAACAGAGTGTCCAACGAGCCTTCCGGCAAGCAATCGCTCGCTGTCAGGGAGATCCAGCGGCCAGGTGCCGAGAATCCTTCTGTCCCCAGAGGGATGCCTCAGGTGCGTAAGCTTCAGGCCGTTGAGCAGGAGGAGATCCTGGACGCGATCAGGGCGACTCGTCTGGTGGCGCCGACGATCGTCTCTCTGGATTTGCGCAAAGAAGATGACCGTCCACTCCGGGAGACGCGAGGGGTTCTCGTGGACGCCAATGGATCAATCCTTTGTCGATTGAGCGCCATGCTCGGGGCTCACCATGGAACGTGCAGATTTCTGCGGGCGGATGTCCAGAAAATTGAGATTGTTGGCCTCGCCTACAGCGTGGAGTCGCTCGATCTTGCCCTGGTGCGGGTTGCCCGGGTGCCGAACGGGATTACGCCGCTTGTGATCCTGCCCGATCCCATCGAGCGTATGCTCCATGATGGCGATACTGTATTCGCCGTGACGCAGAGTCGGGCGGAGGAGGCTGCTGTGGAGCACGTGGCGGAGCAGGGGCCGGACAGGGTCTTCCGTCTCCGGCTTGCCCCCACCCCCGTGGTGTCATCCGAAGCATTCCTCGCAGTGGATTCCTACGGGTTTGTGCTCGGGCTGACCAGGCTTGAGGTTGAAGGGAGGCTTGTTTCGGAGCTGAAACCCCGGCCCGTACAAGGCTATCGGATGCTTGTGGATCCTGCTCACGCCATGGTGCAGGGCCTGAGCCGCAGCCCGACGATGTCCCTGGCGGAATTGAGCACTCGGCTCTTCGACGGTACGTTCAACGACCTCTTCGCTCGCGGCAGCGCCGTCTACAAGCAAGAAAAATGGAAGGAGGCTATGGATCTCCTGGAGCCAGCCCTTCAACGCGCATCGATCGACTCGCCAGAACCCGAGGACGTGGCAAGCGCCACCGACCAGCTTCGCCGGAGTTACCTTCAGGAAGCCCGCAGGCTTGCTGGCCAGATGCGCTTCGACGAAGCCCTGGCCATTGCGCAGGATGCCTTGAGCCGATTTTCAACGGACGAAGGCCTGCTCCTGCTCATCGGTGAGCTCAAGTTGCATTTGCGAGACTGGTCCGGCGCCATTGCGGCCCTGTCCCAGGTCCAGGCGAACCAACCGAATGCCCAGGTCCATGAGATGCTCGAGCGAGCCTACATCGAGTTGGCATCCGAGCGAGAGCGAGCAGGGGATTCCAGGGCCCAGGAGCTACAGCTGTTGCAGGGGATTCAGCAGCTCCCGGGCTCGGGTCGTCTGTACTTTGAGTTGGGTAGGCTCCATGCTCGCTTCGAGGTTTATGAAAGCGCAGTTCAGTACCTGCACCGAGCGGTCGAGCTTGAGCCCTCGCTGCGCGAGGCAGTGGAGGCCCTGCTTGGAAAAATCGACGATGCGCTGAAACGGCGGGAGGCTGTGATCGTGCCGATTGCCCCTGGCGCGAACTCGATTCGCGCGAAGGCGCTCGTAGATGAACAACTTGTGCAGGAATTTCTGATCGATACCGGGGCAA
>SXIK01000146.1 GCA_005772855.1 Planctomycetia bacterium
ACCCTCCAAGAAAAATTGACGGCGAAAGATATGGAAGGGGCGAAGGCGCTCTTCCGAACGGTGATCTCAAAGCTCGACAAGGCCGCGAAAAATCACGTTTATCACCGTAACACGGTGGCCCGCCAGAAGTCGAAAGTTGCGAGCCTATTGAAGGGACTCAGCTGACCTCAGGGGTTCCGCTCAGGCATATTGACAAGCCACCGACCCCTTCCATAATGGCGCGCTGGTTTCGAGATACAGCCACAAAACTGTCACTGCGGGCAGATAGCTCAGTTGGTAGAGCACAGGACTGAAAATCCTGGTGTCCCCGGTTCAATTCCGGGTCTGCCCACCTAATAAGCAGAAGGACTTGGGACAAAAACCTGAGTCCTTCTTTTTTTGCCTTGGACACATCGTGGGACACATCGACTGGGGATCCGTCCCAAGCGAAAAACGATCCCGCGACCCGCCTATCACCTAAGCCCCCAGGCTCCAGGGGGCATGAACAATTCCCCTGGGGTCAGGCCCCAGTGCTGTTTTCTGTTGGGGATCAAATTGATCCCCAACAGGGGGCATGAATAATTCCCAGGCCCCAGGGGGTGGCCTGACCCGTGCCCATAAGTTTTCCGCTGAACACCGGCGATTGCGCAGGGTAAATCTTCGGGGGTGCAAGTCTGCCAGGTAGAAGTTACCGACGAAGACCTCGCTTGGCTGCGAGAGCGCGCTCAGGGCGAGCCCAAGCCCAGTCGCTCGAAGCTCGCCCGAGAGCTCTGCGACCGCAAGCAATTGCTGGACGGTCTCGGCAATCGTCGTGAAGTTTCCGTCCGGGTGTTTCTCAACAGGCTGGAGAAGCGCGGCCAGATCAACCTGCCGCCACCTGCTGGCATAATCCAGCAGCCGAAGCCCGCCGGGATCGTTGACCTCCCCGAGGGAACCTATGCGAGCTCCAGCGGAGATCTCAAGGATCTCCACGCCATCGAGGTCGTTCCCGTTACTGCTCGCCAGAAGCGGGAGCATGCCCAGTGGGTGAGCCTCATGGAATCGAGCCACTACCTGGGCCGAGGCCCTCTGTGCGGAGCGCAGATTCGATTTCTTGTGCGCTGCCGAGAAGGTCTGCTCGGCGCCTTGGCTTTCTCGGCTTGCGCTTGGCGCCTTCGAGCGCGTGACAAATGGATTGGCTGGAGCGAAGAAGCGCGAAGCAAGAGCTTGCAGCTGGTGGTTTCCAACAGCCGCTTCCTGCTTGTGCCGAAGATCCCCAACCTGGCCTCCCACGTTCTCGCGTTGTCTCTGGATCGCTTGCCTTCAGACTTTCGTGTCCTTCCGGCAGGCCTGCATGAACTGCCCTGGGCCGTCGGGTAGGGTTGGTGGGCGTCCCGAAGCCCGAAGGAGGCCAACTCATGACGACCGAGAAATCCCCTGGTGAGTCCAGATCTCCTGACATAGGGTGAGCGTCTTCCTCGTATTTCCTGGGAAATACGAGGATTGAGTCGCCAGGGGGGTGCGGACCCAAACCTGTCCGCTTTTTTGGCCGGCCCTACAGTGGCGGCCATGGCTACAACCGAAGCTCAGGGCGATCTCTTTCCAGACGCCAAGACGCCTGAAGACACCCGTTTTATCAACGACCGCTGTCTGATCAGAACCCTTGACGGCCACCGTTTGGTGATCGGCTCGGGAGTCGTGCTCTCGCAGTATGCGATGGGCGACCACTTCGCGGAGGCGTGGGCCATGGTCAGCCTCGTACAGCAGGGCTGGGCAGATCAGAACGACGTGGCGCGAGCGTTCGGCTGTACGGCACGGACTCTCCGGCGCCACCAGCGGCGATTTGAGGATGGCGGACTCTTCGCGCTCGGGCACGGAAGTGGGTACCCGAAGGGTCGTCAGCGGCTGCGATCATCGCACAGGAAGCTTGTCCATTGGCTCAAGTCGGAAGGCCGTTCCAACCGCGAGATTGCCCGCCGAATCGGTGTAAACGAGAAGGCCGTACGCAAGCTGCTCCGACGCATGGGCTGGAAGGAGAAGTCCCCGGTAGAGCAACTACTTCTCCCGCTCGGGGAGAGTGCGGACCCAAACCTGTCCGCTTTTCCGTCGCCGGACGCACAAGCCTCGACGGCAGGACCGTCTGGAGCTGCGGACCCAAACCTGTCCGCTTTCTACGCGAGTGCGGATGAGCCGTTGCCATTCACTCTCGACACCAACCCCACAAACCGAGTCGGCGACCGTTTCTTGGCGTATATAGGGCTTCTGCAGGATGCGGCTCCACTCTTCCGCTCAGGCACACGTGTCCCTGGCGCAGGAGTGCTCTTGGCGCTTCCGGCTCTGGTCGAAAGCGGAGTGTTGCAATGCGCTCAGGAGGTCTACGGCAGCATCGGTCCGGCTTTTTACGGGTTGCGCACAAGCATCCTCGCCCTCGTTTTGATGGGATTGTTGCGCATCAAACGACCCGAGAATCTCAAGGAAGAGCCTCCTGACAATCTTGGCCGTATTCTCGGTCTTGATCGTGCTCCCGAGGTGAAGACTCTCAGGCGGAAGCTCACTCGTTTGGCCGCTCTAGGCTGTGCAGCAGAATTCGGGCGATCGCTCGCTGAGCGCCGGGTGGTCCTGCGTGGCGCAGCTCTGGCATTCCTCTACGTGGACGGCCATGTCCGGGTCTATCACGGCAAGCACAGATTGCCGAAGGCTCACGTGGCCCGAATGCGCTTATCGATGCCCGCGACGACGGACTACTGGGTGAACGACACGGCGGGCGATCCGCTGTTCGTCGTGACGGCAGAGGCCAACGCAGCCCTCGTGAAGATGCTGCCATCGCTCTTGGCTGAGGTACGCTCGCTCGTGGGCGAGAGGCGGGTTAGGGTCCGTTAGGAAATAAGTGCTCCAGTTACCGCTTCTTCCGCGGGAGTATCGTGTAGTTCCATTCACCATGAAACTCTCCCTTCTCGATGCGGATGGCACTCATTTCCTCCTTTGTGATCTTCCTGCCCGTCTGGTACTTCCTGTGATCGAGTGTACAGGTCACTTTCAACCCAGTGACCGTCTTGGTCCCTGCAATTAAGCGGACGATCGTCTCATAGTCCGCCAGCGGTTCACCTCGCCAATTGGTGCTGATGAACGAGAAGAGACGGTGCTCAACCTTGTTCCACTTGCTAGTTCCAGGCGGGAAATGGCAGACCGAGATTGGGAGCTGGATGCTGTCGGCAAACTTCTGCAGCTCGAACTTCCACAGGCGAAGCCGATAGCCGTTGCTTCCGCCACCGTCGGCCGTGATCAGGATGTGCGTGGCGCGCGGATGCAAGCGGCGTCCCTCCACACGCCACCATCCGCGGATCGAAGCCACCGCGAACTCGCCGGTATCGTGATCTGTTCCCACGACCACGTGACCTCGATTGTGTGCGAGATCGTAGATGCCGTACGGATAGGCTCGAGGCACCGCAGGATCGGGGAAGTCATGCCCCTGCACTCGCGGCGACTCGCCCTTTCGATGCCATTTGCGGCCTGGATTCTTGTAGTTTCCGACGAGTTCTTTCTTCTTCGTGTCGACAGAGATCACCGGGTTGCCTGCCTTCATCGCCGCCAGCACTCGTCCGTTGATGTGCTCAAACTGAGCGTTGCGATCCGGATGCTGGTTGCCCTCCTCCATCTTGCGATTGCCTTGCAGGCTGTAGTTCAAGTCACGCAGGTGCTTCCAAACCAGCCACGGGCTGACGGCGTGGCCCTTCCCGCAAAGTGCCTCCGCCAGGGTTCGAACGCTCTTGCATGTCCACCGGAGTGGTGACATCGGGTCTCCACGCGACAGCGGCTCGACCAGCATTTCCAAGTCCGCGATCAAGGCAGGGTCCCAATCGGACGTCCTCTTCCTGCCGCCACCTGCACGACGGACCCGTCCGGGGAGGGGGAGTAGGTCTGGTGGTGACCCCAGCTCGATTTGGCCGCGTCGGATTGTCGAGCGTGCAAGCCCAGTGATATCGGAAAGCAGGGAAACACCCCCATGCCCATACGTGTTCGCTTCGGCAGCAGCGAACAACCGAAGTCCGCGCTCGTCGAGGAGCGAGCCGACTTGTTCGAACCGCTGCTGGATCGCCAGAGCATCTCGCATGCCCTCGCTATCGACAGAACACGGACCGAACTGAAGCGGTTATTTTCTAACGGCCCCTTACCTCACTCCCGCCATTTTTCGCCAGTTCTTCGTCCCAGGTACAAACGCCTTGATTCTAACAACTGACCATGAAGGTATCACAGGAGGTGCAGGACGAAGCGGAGCGCAAACGCTCATACCAGAGGCGGAGAAGATCCCCGAGTGAATCTTCGACAAGCTCCTTGTAAATTCTATGCTTTATGCAACACTCAACAACTTTATGCGAAAAGGGTATCTAGTTGACGGAGGTTACCGCTTCCGGCGTCGAGGGCGGTGCTCCGGCCCCGGCCGAACGCCTTTTCGCAGCTCCGAGCCGCGGACAGGTGCCGTCTTACTGCCTGACTGGAAAAGTCGGTAGAACGGCTTCCCCCGGGAACGCGAGGTGCGCCGATTAAACCGGAAGGTGAACTCGTCGAGGTAGTACCCAAGATGCTCGTGACTGATCGCACCCTGATGCGTCCCCAGGATCCAACCCTTGAGAAGCGAGGCCACCCGGTGGACCCGCGGCATCAGCTCGTGGGGCTTCTTTTTGCTTCGGGACTGCACCGTCACCTTGCGTTTGTAGCCAAAGAGCTCGAGTCCGTTGTAGCTGTCCCACCCGTCCGCGTGGAGAACACTGCCAGGCTCGACGGACGCGGAGACGAAGCTGTGGAGACTCAAGGCCGAGGCGTCCTCGACGTGTTGGAGGCGGATCCGGCCGATTCCTTTCCCATGTTCTTCCGCCGCCACTGCAATCAAAGCCTTTTTTTCAGTCTGACGACCCGCAACCCCCTCTTCGAGGCCGCCGAGGTACGTCTCATCGATCTCCACCGTTCCTCGCAAGCGGTCCCTGCCTGGACGGACCATTGCTCTCCTCAGCCTGTGCAGCCACGACCAGGCAGTTACGTAGGTCTTGAGCCCGCGGATCCGCTGCAGCCCCAGGGCGCTTGCACCGTTCTTCTGGCTCGTCAAGTAACAGATGGCACGGAACCACTGCCGGAGAGGCTTTCGAGTGTCCTGAAAGAAGGTACTCGTGATCACGGAGGTCTGGTGGCGGCAGGCGGCACATTCCTTCCTGACACCACGCACCGACCAGGCCTGCACGTCGCCACAGCGCGGACAACGGAACCCCTCCAGCCACCGCAGTTGGGCCAGGTAGTCCCAGCAGGCAGTCTCGCTAGAGAACCGGTAACCGTTCAGCCACAGCTGCGGTAAGTCCTTGACGAAAAGAAAAGGCATGGATTTCGGGAGTATTCCAATAAACTTTGAGCGCTCCGTGTGCCGATATCATCGGCATGGAAGCAGCAGAGAGCTTGGTTCCTGGTCTGCCAGGTTGCCCGGGATGCGCGGCGCGCGATCGTTGGATTTCAGAGCTCGAAGCGCGTGTCGCCAAACTGGAGGAGCACGTTCGGCGGAATTCCAAGAACTCGCACACACCGCCTTCTGCGGATCCCAACAGGCAAGCCGAGAAGAAGCGCAGCGGCAAAAAGCGTGGCGGTCAGCCTGGCCACGAGGGCACGACTCGGGAACTCCTTTGTGTGGCGGCAGTCGACGAGGTGATTATTCACCGTCCGCAGGCCTGCGAGGGATGCCATGCACCGCTTCCGGCGATCCAAGCCGAGGGCGACCCTCTGCCTGTGCGTCACCAAGTCTGGGAGCTCCGCGACAAACCGTGCACAGTAACCGAGCATCAGGGACACTCGCGTACCTGCCCGGAGTGTGGGCACGTGACGCACGCAGCGATACCTGCGGAGGTTGCCTCTTCGAGCTTTGGGCCAAAGCTTGCGGCAACGGGCGCTTTCCTGACGGGATCCTGCGGAATCAGTCGACGCCAGGTCGAGGAGGTTTTCGAGGATGTCCTGGGCGTGCCGATCAGCGTGGGCACGGTCTCGAATCTCGAGAAGGAAACGAGCACGGCGCTGGCGGAAGTCCACGAGGAAGCCGGCGTGCACGTGCGCGAGGCGGCGACGAAGAACCTCGACGAGACGGGGTGGAAGAAAAAGGGCGAGAAGTGCTGGCTGTGGGCTGGCGCCACTGCGATCGTGGCTTTCCTTGTCATCCATCCCTCGCGTGGGAAGGCAGGCTTCAGGGCGCTCATGGGCAGGGTCCTGAAGGGAATCTTCAGCTCCGATCGCTGGCATATCTACACTGCCAGAGCTCGACGGATGCGACAGGTTTGTTGGAGCCACCTCCAAAGAGATTTTCAAAAGCTCATCGAGCGCGGTGGCCAGAGCAAGGATATCGGTCAGCGAGCCAAGGAGATCGCGCAAGACCTTTTCCTCGTCTGGAGGGACTTCAAGACGGGGGGCATAGACCGGGAGGCACTCGCAATGTGCCTCCAGCCCGTCCAGAAAGAATTCGCGAGCTTGATGCTCGAGGGGACGCGCGTTGCCCATCAGGCTACCGCCACGTTCTGCCAGAACCTCTTGGATCTCGGACCGGCGCTGTGGACCTTCACCCGTGTCGAGGGCGTCGAGCCGACGAACAACCATGCCGAGCGCGTCCTGCGCCGAGCGGTCATCTGGCGCAAGCGCTCCTTCGGCGCCGACAGCGACGACGGCTGCCGATTCATGGAACGTGTAATGACCGCCGTCATGAGCCGACGTCTCCAGAAGCAACCAGTCCTCGCCTTCCTCGAAGCGGCGATCAAGGCCCATCGATCGGGCGAGCAGGCCCCGTCGCTCCTTCCAGCCTGAAATTTCCATTTGCCACACCCTGGGGGCTGAACGGTTACTTCTGCGGCACGGCCTACAGCGGCCAATCGAGTGAGCTTCCGCCTGAGGGTCTTCACCTCAGGAGCACGATCAAGGCCGAGAATGCGACCGAGATTGTCAGGAGGTTCCTCCTTGAGATTCTCGGGTCGTTTGATGCGCGA